>JARJMV020000011.1 GCA_029335935.2 bacterium | reverse complement strand
GCTTCGCGGAGCGCTTTGTCCAGCAGTGCGCCTGCCCTGCCGACGAACGGGCGTCCGGTGGCGTCTTCTTGCTCGCCGGGACCTTCGCCGACAATTACCCGTGGCGAGCGCGGGTTGCCCTCGCCAAACACGACCTGCGTGCGCGTTTGTGAGAGGGGGCAAGCGACGCAGACCTTCGCACGCGCCTCCACCTCCGCCAGCAGCTCCTCCACAGGGCGCTCTTCAGGACTCATCTGTGGTGATCACCTCCTGCATCGCGCGCTGCAGGCGCGCGTAGGTCTGCTCCAAGCTTTCGGGTAGCACGCGCGTCTCGCCAATCGTCGCCATGAAGTTCGTGTCGCCGTGCCAGCGGGGCACGATGTGCATATGGAGGTGCTGCTCGATGCCCGCGCCTGCCGCTCGTCCCAAGTTGAATCCGATATTCAAGCCGTCGGGACGATACTCGCGTTCTAAGGCGCGCACGCATCGGCGAGCCATCCGCCCAATATCGTGCCATTCGGACTCGGTGAGGCTTGCCAGGTCGTGCGTGTGGCGATAGGGAACAATCATCAAGTGCCCGCTGGTGTAGGGGAACAGGTTCAAGATGACGAAACACTCAGTAGAGCGCCATAGGATGAGATGTTCAGCGTCGGCTTGGGCGGCAGCCTTGGCGCAGAAGATGCACTCTGCGCTGGGCTGACTCGCCGTGCTGACATACTGCATCCGCCAAGGCGCCCACAGGCGTTCCTGCATAAGGCTATTATACCGATTCGCGCGTTTTTTCACCTTCTGCCCACACGACCGCTGCATGCCACAACGCCGCGCCCATCAGCCCCACGCCTGCTAACGCCTGTAGCCAGTTATTGAGCTGATAGTGGACATAGGTGAAGTTCGCGAAATATAGCCCCAGCGCGACCATCAACAGCGCGACGGACCACTCTGGCGGACGACGACGTCCCATGCCCAACGCGCTTACCACGCATAGTGCGCCCAACGGCAGCCACAGCACTTGCTCAATCGCACCCAGCCCCCCTATCGGCAGCCCAAGCCAGGTGGCAACCGACTTGGTGATGAAATAGAGTCCCAGTCCATAAGCGAACAGGATGAGCAAGCGGTGGCGCACCGTCGGGAGGAAAAAGCCCAGCCCCATCAGCAGCGCCAGTAGCAGCGCGTGCCGACGCAGAAACGCGACTTCCTGAAGCAGGTAGACCGCCGCCACGCCTGCCGCTGCGGTCAGCAGCGGCAACCAGCGCAGTCGCCACGCCTCGCTGCGAAACCACACCGCCATCAGTTCGGGTTCAGCAACTCGTTGAGCTGGTGTTCTATCGCGGCAATCCAGTTCTTGGCTTGCTCGATTTGGCGCGCCACCGATTCGGGCGCGGTTCCCCCCAAGATGGTGCGGGCACGCACGGCGCGTTCGGGGTCCATCGTTTCCAGCGCGTCCGCCTCGAAGCGTGGGTGATGTCGCTGCAGCGTCTCCAGCGTTAGCCCTTCCAGTCCGACGCCCTGCTGTAGGCACTCGCGTACAATCTGCCCCACAATCTGGTGCGCCTCGCGGAACGGGACACCCTTGCGCACCAGATAGTCTGCCAGTTCTGTCGCGGTGGAGTAGTCGCCCTGCAGAGCGCGGCGCATACGCTCCGTATCCCAATGTGCCTTAGCCAACATGTCGGTCATCAAACGCACGGAGGGGATAACTGTGTCCAGCGTGGCGAACAGCAGCGGCTTATCGTCCTGCAGGTCGCGGTTATAGGTTAGGGGCAGCGCCTTCAGTAGCGCGAGCATGCCCGTTAGGTTGCCGATCGTGAGTGCGCTGCGCCCGCGAATCAGCTCGGCGATGTCGGGGTTCTTCTTCTGGGGCATCATGCTGCTGCCTGTAGTGTGTTCGTCCGAGAGCTCCACAAATCCGTATTCGGGGGTGCTCCAGAGTATCAGCTCTTGCGAGAGGCGGCTGAGATGCACCATCAGGAGCGCGGACACGAACAGGTATTCGGCGATGAAGTCACGGTCGGACACGGCGTCCATGCTGTTGGGCGCGGGCATGGCGAATCCGAGTTCGGCAGCGAGCAGCTCGCGGTCGATGGGGAAAGTGGTGCCCGACAGCGCGCCTGCGCCGAGCGGGCAAAGGTTCATGCGGTCGCCTGCGTGCGCCAGACGCGACAGGTCGCGGATGAACGCCCAGCAATGTGCCATCAGATGATGTCCCAGCGTTACGGGCTGCGCGTGCTGCTGGTGGGTCAGTCCGGGCAGGAGCGTGTGGGGGTGCTGCTCGGCGAGTTGCATGAGTTGGTGGCACAGGGCGAGCAGGGCGCGGGCGAGGTCGGTGGTGCGCTCGCGCAGCCACATTCGCACTTCGGTCGCCACCAAGTCGTTGCGACTGCGCCCCGTGTGCAGTTTGCCCGCCAGTGCGCCGATTTTCTCGTACAGGCGCGCCTCTATCGCGGTGTGGATGTCTTCATACTCGTCGAAGGGTAGCCATTCGCCTGTCTCGATTTCGGCGTGGATTTCGAGCAGGGCGTCCACGATTCGGTTCGCCTCGTGGGGGCTGAGCATGCCCGTGATGCCCATCATTCGGGCGTGTGCGGCGCTGGCGTGCAGCTCCTGCTTCCACAGGCGCACATCGTGTTGCAGCGAGAAGGAATAGGCTTGCGCTTCGGGCGAGAGGTCGCCTTCAAACCGCCCGCCCCACATTTTGGGCGTCTCTGGGATTAGCATCGCACCGAATTATACCTACGGACAGGGGGCAGGTATCCTTATTGCGATGCGCCTGCTGGACCGGCTGATATTGCGCGAGCTGCTGCCCCCGTTGCTGTTCGGCGTAGGGTTGTTCACTGCGCTGGTGTTTGCGGGGGGCTATGTGTTTATGATTACGGAGTATGCGACCAAGGGTGCGCCCTTAGGCTGGGTGGTTGAGCTTGCGCTGCTCTATCTGCCTCAAATCGCGGTGCGCACGCTGCCGATGGGGATGCTCTTGGCGACGCTGCTGGGGTTTGGACGGCTCTCGTCGGACTGGGAGATTACAGCGATTCGCGCGGCGGGGGTGAGTTTGCGTCGGGTGCTTGCGCCCGTGTTCTGGCTGAGCCTTGTGGTAAGCCTTTTCGCGATCGCGTTCAACGAGACGCTGGTGCCCTGGGCAACCGAGCGCGCGGCGCAGATCCGAGCGGCTATCTTGGAGCAGCTGAACCTCACCGAGCAGCAGGCGTTCGGCTTCCCCCAGTTTCGCGAGGGCAGGCTCGACTCGTATGTGATTGTCGCGGGCGGGCGCGACGCGCAAACGCAGGAGCTGTATCAGCTAACGCTAATCAAATACAGCACAGGGTCGCAACGCGAGCCAGAGGTGGTGCTGTACGCCGCGCGGGCGCGCTGGGACGGCGAGGCGCAGTGGACGCTCTACGACGGCTGGCTCCGCACCGCGCAGGGGCAGTATGCCTCGTTCGTGGTGTTCCGCGCCGAACCGACCGACACCATCGCCATCCGACGCACTCCCGTCCAGATCGAGGCGCTGCTGACGAATGTGGACGAACGCTCCTTCCGACAGCTGCGCGAGCAGATCGAGTTTTTCAAGCGCGAGGGCGCAGACGAAGCGCAGATACGCCAGCTTACGGTGGAGCTGTATAACAAGATTAATGTGCCGCTGGCGAGCCTGATTTTCGCGTTGTTGGGTGCGCCGCTGGGGGTGCGGGCGCAGCGTTCCAGCCCTGCCAGTGGCTTCGCGCTCAGCATAGCCATTATTTTCGTCTACTGGGTGATGGCGCGCTACTTGGTGATTCTGGGGCGCGGCGCGCTGGACCCGCTGCTCGCCAGTAGCCTGCCCAACCTGCTGGGCGCCGCGCTCGCCCTGTGGCTGATACGCCAGAAGGAGCGAGCCGTCTAACTCAAGGTACACTCATGCGCTGGATGATGCGAAAACAGGCTTTTAGAGTCGTGCAGAGCGTGCTTGCGCTGATTTTGCTCGCTCCGTTCTTGGCGAGTTGCGGCGGCTCTTGGTCGGCATCCACCCCACGCGACTCGGATAACCCGCCCCCCAGCGGGCGCGGCACGCTCACTTGGACTGTGATGGTCTTCATGAACGCCGCCAACGACCTCGACGACTACAGCGAGCTGAACCTGAACCAGATGGAGCAGGCACAGGCGAACCCGAATGTGCGCGTGGTGGTGCAGTGGAAACGCGCGGCGCGCTTCGCGCCCGAAGGCAGCTGGACAGGCACGCGCCGCTATCTGGTGCAGTACGATACGGACGCGGGGCGGATTAACTCGCGCCTACTGGAAGATTTGGGGCAAGGCGTCGATATGGGCAGTGCAGAGACTCTGCGCGAGTTCGTTCGGTGGGCGCGGGCGAGCTATCCTGCCGACCGCTATGCACTGGTGATTTGGAATCACGGCTCAGGCTGGCGCTCGCGCGCGGCGCTACGGGGACGCGCCGTCTCGTTCGACGACGAACTGGGCACGAGCATCAAAATCTGGGAGCTGCCGACCGCCATCCGACCCACCTCCGCCGACCCCGTGATGGATGTGCTGCTGTTCGACGCCTCGCTGATGCAGATGCTGGAGGTGGCGTATGAGTGTCGCAACATCGCGCGCCACATCGTCGGCTCTGAGGAAAGCCCGCCCGGCGAAGGCTACCCCTACCACGAGATTCTCAAGCCGATTATGGACAACTCCGATACTGCGCCTGCGCAGTGGGCGAGCGCAATCCCGAACATCTTCGTGAACTGGTATCACGCGAACTACCCGTTCTACCGCAACATTACGCAGTCGGCGGTAGACGCTTCTCGGCTGGAGGGTGTCGCCACCGCGCTGGACAACCTCGCGGCGAGCCTGATCCAGAAGCGTAGCTTGTACCCGACCTCGCTGGGGCGCGCCCGCCAAGACGCGCAGAACTACTCCACCTACCCCGAATATCGCGATCTGTGGCACGCGGCGTCGCTCATCAAGCAGTATACAGGCGATTCGGAACTGACGCAACGGGTGGACGCGCTCCACGCCGCGCTTCAGCAAGCGGTGATTGCCAACAATCGCGATGTGCGCCGCGACTCGCGCGTGTTCCACTCCTACGGGTTATCGATCTACTACCCCGATTCAGGGGGCTACTTGGGTCGCTACAGCAACACCGCGCTTGCGCGTGCGACGCGCTGGGGCGAGTGGCTCCAAGTCGCGCCGTAGGGTATGATACTCACGGTGAGCGTATGACCGGCGTCGCGCCTGCGAAGCCCGTGACTGCGGAGGAGTTCTGGCGGCTCTGCGCAGAGGGCAAGCCGCGCGAACTCGTGCGCGGCGAGGTGAGGGAGAAGATGCCTGTGAACTTAGACCACGGGCGATTGGCGCTCTGGATGGGCGCGCAGCTAATGAACTATCAAGCGCACATGAAACGCTATCTGGGCGAGGTCGTCACAGAGACAGCGTTCGTGATACGCTACCCAGACGGACGCGCATCAGTGCGTGCGCCCAATGTCGCTTTCATCCGCAAAGAGCGTCTGCCAGAGCCGTATCCCAACACCTTTCTGGAGATAGCACCCGATTTAGCCATCGAGATTGTCTCGCCGAACGACTCCTACACCGAAGTACGCGACAAGGTCGATGAGCTGCTACAGGCGGGCACGGCGGTGGTGTGGGTGATTGACCCCCAAGGGCGCAGGGTAGAGATGTACCAACCCGCTGAGCCGATTCAGGTTCTTCACGAGGGGGATACGCTCAGTTGTGAGGCGTTGTTGCCTGGCTTTGCGCTACCCGCGTCTGTTCTTTTTGGTGGGTTGCGTCTTGCGATTGAGGGCAGCCAAGCAGTGGAGGAATCCTAAATGCCTTACGAGTTCGTGTTGCAAAGCCCTGAGAAGGTCGAAATCCGCTACGAGATTGCGGGGTTAGGCTCGCGTGCGCTGGCGGCGGTGCTGGACGACCTACTGGTGCTGACGCTTGTGGGCGTGGTGGGCGCGCTGCTCGCGCTCCTGGAGGAGACAACGCAAGCCATCTCCCGCCTCTACAGCGTGATTGGCGAGGGCTGGCTGATTGCAGGGCTGATTTTCTTCGCGTACATTCTATGGTTCGCTTATTACATCGTGTTCGAGATTTTCTGGAACGGTCAGACCCCTGCGAAGCGGGCGTTCGGTTTGCGTGTGATGATGCTGAACGGCGCGCCAGTGACGCCGACCGCCGTGCTGATACGCGAGTTGGTACGCTTAGTAGACGCCTTTCCGCTGTGTATTATGGGCTACAATGTGGCGGGCGTGCTGGCGTTTTTCAACCCCTATGGGCAGCGGTTGGGCGATATGCTGGCGGGTACATTTGTGATTAAGGAGCGTCGCACGCCGCCGCCGCAGTTGGAAGCGCTGACGCAGGTGAGCAGTACGCCCCATCCGCTGGAGTTCCACCTGCCGCCGCTGTTGCCGATTAGCCCCAGCGAGTACCGCGCGCTGCGTGCGTTTCTGGATCGGCGCGAGCAGTTGAACACCGACGCGCGCGAGCGGCTGGCGTGGGAACTCTACCAACGCCTGCGCGAGCCGTTGGGCATGCCCGAACAGCCGCCTGCCGCAACGGAGGGCATTCTGGAAGCGATTGCGACGCGCTACGCTCGCGAGCGCGGCAGGCTGGAGTAGCCTATGCGCCTGCTGGTTGCCCCGACCGCCTACAAGGGCACACTCTCCCCCATCGAAGCGACCGAGATTATCGCGCGTAGCCTCAACCTCCGCTCCGCCGAACGCCCCCAACCCCGCAGCGTCGGCGTCCCCGCCGACGAAAGCACAGGTGCGACGCCATTCTTGGCGTCGCAACGCCCCACTTCCACCGACGAGACGCCAACCCGTAGCGTCGCCGTCCCCGCCGACGAACTCGACCTCTGCCCGATTGCCGACGGCGGCACAGGCTGGCTCGATGTCTGGCAGTACCACTTCCCCGACGCTCAACGCATCCCGACACAAGTTCACGACGCGCTCGGACGCCTGCGCACGGCGGAATGGCTACTCCTGCCCGACGGCGTTGCCGTGTTGGAATCGGCGCAGGCGATAGGCATCCACCTTCTGCGCTCCGACGATCTCACGCCGATGGAGGCGACCTCGTACGGGGTGGGCGAGCTGCTCCGCGCCGCCGCGCAACACCCCGACACGCGCGCGCTTTGGCTGGGGCTGGGCGGTGTGGCGACCACTGACGGCGGCGCGGGCGCACTGGCTGCGCTCGGTTTCCAACTGCACGACGCGCAAGGGAACCCCATCCCCCAAGGCGGTCAGGGCTTGCTGAACCTACAGTCCGTGCATCCACCCGACGCCGACCCTCTGCTGGGTAAGCCGCTTATGCTCTGCGCCGATGTGCAAAACACGCTGCTCGACGCCGCGCGCGTCTACGCCCCACAAAAAGGCGCAACGCCCAGCCAAGTGGAAACGCTCGCTCAGGGGCTGGAGCAGCTGGCGACGGTTGCTCTGCGCGACAGAGAAATAGATTTGCGCACAGAGCTGGGCGCGGGCGCAGCAGGCGGCTTGGCTGGGGGACTGCACGCCTACCTGCACGCGCCGATTGTGTCGGGCATCGCATGGCTCCTGAAACACATCGGCTGGGACACACGCCTCGCCCGAGCCGATTGCCTGATTACAGGTGAGGGACAAGTGGACGCGCAGACGCTGATGGGCAAAGGGGTCGGCGTGCTGATACAACAGGCGGTTGCTCTGGGCAAACCTGTGATTGTGCTAACGGGGCGCAAGGGCGCAGGCTGGGAAGCGACTGCTAAACTGCCGAGCGTGCATGTGGTTGCCTGCGCTGCAATTGCGCCTGACCTGCCCCCAGCCGAGGCGCTGCAGAGAGCGGCGGCGATTGCCATTCACTGAGTGCAAATGTGGGACTTCCTTCAAGATACGAATGCCCCAGATGCGACGCCTTTCTTGGCGTCGTAGAGCCAACGCCCTCGACGACGAAAATGCTTGGACAAGACTGTCCAAGCCACGGTAGCACGGACATTCCTGTCCGTGCTGAACACCCTGCGTCGCGCCAACGCCCTCGACGACGAAAATGCTTGGACAGGAATGTCCAAGCCACGGTAGCACGGACAGTCCTGTCCGTGCTGAACACCCTGCGTCGCGCCAACGCCCCCGCCGACCAGCCACGCTTGGACAAGAATGTCCAAGCCACGGTAGCGTCGGCGCCCCCGCCGACGAAAATGCTTGGACAGGACTGTCCAAGCCACGCGGGGGTTAGCCTTTCACCTGCTCGGCTTGGCGCTGCGCCTCTTGCACATCAACCAGTACGCTGGGACCCATCGTGCTGGAGAGCGTGATTTTCTGCAGGTAGCGTCCCTTAGAAGTGGCGGGTTTCGCCTTGAGCAGCGCGTTGAGAATCACCATCATATTCTCCAGCAGCTGCTCCTCGCTAAAAGAGGCGCGTCCGATAGGCGCATGCACGATGCCTGCTTTATCGACGCGATATTCCACGCGCGAGGCTTGCTTGATTTCTTCGACGACTTTGGCGGGGTTCGGCGAGACTGTGCCTGATTTTGGGTTGGGCATTCGCGCTTTCAGCACGCTGCCGATACGACTGATGATGGGCATCATGTCTTGTCCTGCCACGATGAGGTCGAAGTTTTTCCAGCCCTTCCAGCCTTTTTGCACTTGCTCCACGATATCTTCTGCGCCGACCATATCCGCGCCTGCGGCGCGTGCGGCGTCGGCTTGCTCGCCTTTGGCGAACACCAGCACCCGTTGCTTCTTGCCTGTGCCGTGTGGCAGGTTCACCACACCGCGCACCATCTGGTCGCTCTTGCGTGGGTCGACGCCCAGATTCACGGCGATGTCGACCGCCTCGTCGAACTTGGCGGTGGCGGTCTGTTTCACCTTGCGGATGGCTTCAATCGGCGCGTAGGCTTGTTGCCCGTTCGCCAGCGTCTTCACCGCTTCCAAGTAGCGGTTGCTATGTCGTTGCTTCTTGGTGGTTTTGCGTCCTCTCATCGTTGCCTCCTGTGGTCATAGCGGAGCATATGCCCCTGCCACTGCTGTGATTAGTCGACGATTTCCACGCCCATTGAGCGGGCGGTGCCGGCGATGATTTTCATCGCCGCTTCGACATCGTTGGCGTTCAGGTCGGGCATTTTGCGTTCGGCAATCTCGCGCAGCTGCTGCTTGGTGATTTTGCCCACCTTGTTGCGCAGGGGGTTCGCCGAGCCGGACTGGATGCCTGCCGCCTGCCGAATCAAGTCCGAAGCGAGCGGTTGTTTCACCACGAAGGTGAAGGTGCGGTCTTTGTATACTGTAATCTCCACAGGCAGCGTGGAGCCTTTCTGACTGGCGGTGCGTTCGTTGAACGCCTTTACGAACTCCATAATGTTCACGCCTGCCTGACCGAGAGCGGGGCCCACGGGGGGCGCGGGCGTCGCTGCGCCTGCAGGCAAGTTGAGCTTCACCACATTAATCACTTCTTTCGCCATACGATGCGCCTCCTAAGTGATTTTCTCGACTTGGTCGACTTCCAGTTCCACGGGCGTCTCGCGCCCGAAGATATTGATGAGAATCTTCACCTTACTGCGTTCGGCGTCGACGCTCTCGACTTTACCGTTGAAGTCGGCGAACGCGCCTTCAATCACGCGCACAGTGTCGCCTGGTGAGAACGCGATGCGCGGACGCTCTTTGCTGTCGAGGATGGAGCGTTTGATCTCCTCCACCTCTTCAGGCGAGAGGGGCACTGGCTTACCGCCCGATTCCACGAAGCCTGTGACGCCAGGCGTAGTGCGCACGAGCGTCCAAGTCTCGTCGTCCAGCAGCATCTCCACCAGCACATAGCCGGGGAATACGCGGCGCGTTACGGTCTGCTTCTTGCCGCCCTTGGTGCGCACCTCCTGCTCGGTCGGGATAAGCACCTGAAAGATACGATTGTCGTAGCCCTGCGCTTTTGCGCGTTTCTCAATTGCCATCTTCACCTTGTTTTCGTGCCCGACGAGGGTGCGCACCACATACCACGCGGTTCTTCCGATGCCTATCATGGGATGCTCCTTACCGTCCGATAATCTGTTGTTCAATCCACTGGGTGAGTCGGGTCAGCGCCACATCCCAGAAGGCGAACCAGATTGCCACCACAATCACGAAGCCGACGACCACCAGCATCATCTGGGTCGTCTCTTCAGGTGTGGGCTTGACCACGCGGCGCAGCTCCGCCGCGATGTCGCCGAACCACTGGCGCACCCGACTGATTAGTCCAGGTCGTTCCGTTGTCTTGAGCGATGCCATCGTCTACATGCCTCTCCATAAAGGTCTGAGCGTCGACCGAGTAGTATACCCTATCTGCATTGCGGTTTTTTTTCAATCGAGCGGGAGGGCGCTTGAAAAATCAGCAGATGACGCCCCTCTCATCCCACCCCTTCTCCTCTGGGAGAGGCGAGCGTGCGTCTACGAGGCGCGGCGTTTTTATGGGGGGCTACGCCCCGAACTTCTCTTGCACGCCCATCAGTTGGGTAAGGATGTTCACCAAGTCGCCGCCGCGCAGTCGTCCGAGCGCGCCTTTAGCGCAGGCGTACTCGTGGAAGCGCAACACCTCGTCGCCGCGCAGGTCGGGTCCGTGCAGCAGCACGGGCACGGGGTCGCCTGAGTGGTCGCCCACCGAGCAAGGCGTGGAGTGGTCGCCTGTGAAGATGAGATAGAACGGTTCGGTGTATTGGCTAAGCAGGCGCGCCACGAGCGCGTCGATTTGCTCGATTACTTGCGCTTTGAGTTGCGGGTCGCGGTCGTGCCCGCACAGGTCGGGCGCTTTCACATTGCACAGCACGAAGTCGTACTGGCGTAGGGCTTGGGCGAGCGTGTCGGCGATGCTGAGATAGTCGGTGTCGACGCCGCCTGTTGCCCCAGGCGCGTCCAGCGTGTCCATCCCCACGAAGCGGGCGATGCCACGGATTAGCCCTGTCTCGACGACGGCGACGGCGGTTATGCCGTGCTTATGGGGGAACGGCTCCAAGTGGGGCGCAACGCCTGCTCCGCGCGGCAGAATGATGTTCGCTGGGGGTAGCCCCTGCTCGATACGCGCGCGGTTCACAGGATGGTCGTTCAGGCGTTCGTATGCGAGCTGCACGAATGCGTTTACAATTCGCGCGGTTCGGGCAGCCGCTGCGTCATCGGGGTTGAGGGGTTGCGCCCTCTGCACGCGCTCGCCGTCGGCGTGGGGGTCGGCGTCGGTGATGTGGGGGCTAAGCCCCTCGCCGCGCAGCACCAACGCGCCTCGATGCGCCACCGACTCTTTGAAAAAACACTGCACGCCCTCGATATCGACGCCGTTTACCGCCTGCGCCAACTCGGCTGTGCCCTCGCTAATGCGTCCTGCACGGCGGTCTATCACGCGCATCTCGGCGTCGACCGTGCTGAAGTTGCATCGCAGCGCAACATCGCCCCCACGCACCTCCATGCCGATGCCCAACGCCTCGAACGGACCGCGCCCCTGATAGACCGCGTAGGGGTCGTAGCCCAAAATGGCGAGGTGCGCCGTGTCGGAACCTGCACGGATGCCCGGCGCAATCGGGTCCATCAGCCCGCATTCGCCCTCACGCGCCAGCCGATCCAAAGTCGGCGTGGCAGCATATTCCAACGGCGTCTTGCGGCCTATCGCAGGCACAGGACGGTCGCCCAGACCGTCCGCAATCAACAGCAGCCCTTTATACAACGCGCGCGCCATAACGCATCGAGTATACCTACACGCCCAGCAGAAGCTTCACCAAGAATTCGCGCGCCGGCAGCAAAATAAACCGCAACGGGTTCTCCAGCCCAATCAACGGCAAAATCAGGATAGAGCCGAACAGTATAATCGGTCCATACACTGTCTGGAAGTCCCAGTAGCGACGGTCAAACACATCGGGCAGGAAACCCGACAGCACTTTGGAGCCGTCCAGCGGGTGCAGCGGAATCATGTTGAACACTGCCAAGCCGACATTGACAACCACCAGCGCCATTAAGAAGTCAACATACACGGTGTCGGGTAGTCGCTGATCGGGCGTTAGGAGCAAGCGCAGTGGAATCGCGAAGAGGGTCGCCAAGACGATGTTCGATAGCGGTCCGACGAAGGCGCACAGCACCCAGTCGCGTCGGGGGCTACGGAAGTAGCCGGGATTCACAGGCACGGGCTTGCCCCAGCCGATGCCATAGTTTGCGAACGCCATGAAGATAATCAGTATCGTGCCCAGCGGGTCTAAGTGGGCGAGGGGATTGAGCGTCACGCGCCCTTGACGACGCGGCGTCGGGTCGCCCGCCCAATCGGCGTACTGCGCATGCGCGTACTCGTGTACCGCTAAGCTGAGCAAAATGGCAAGTATCAACAGGATTGTTTGTATCAGCGCGTCTATGTCGAGCATCGTGCAAGAGTATACCTGCCGACGGTTCTGAGGTATCCTACTATTTATGAGTCGCCTACGCTTGATGGGACTGTTAGGGATTGTAATCGGCGGCGTCGCGTCGGCGCAGCTGCGGCAGGTGGAATTTAAGACGGAGGTGATTCTGGAGCGCACAGCCTACGCGCGCGGCTCGACAGTGAACGGCGTTGTGGTAGCGCAGGTAGACCCGCCGTACCATGTAAACGCGAACCCCGCTTCCACCGAGCTCAAAATCGAGGCAGGCAAGGGCTATAAGGTAGACAAGATTGTGTATCCTGAGCCGAAGGAGAAGGCGTTCGCTTTTACGGAGGGCAAAGCGATTAAGATTTACGAGGGGCGTGTGCCGATACGGTTCCGCCTCACGCTGGACCGAGCGGCGCCGAAAGGCACACTGAGCGTCAAAGCGACGCTGCGCTACCAAGCGTGCGACGACAACGCCTGCTACCCCCCACGCACGGTTGCTGTGAACCTGAGAATCCCGATAGCCGATAAGGACGGCGCGGTGAACCCCAAATACGGGGAGGTCATAAAGGGCGGCGCAGCGGCAGACGCCGAGCCGAGCGACTCAGGCGGCTTGGTTGAGTATCGCGCTGGCGCGGGGGGGCTTCTGGGGCAATTGGAAGAGTCGTTCCGCACGGGGCGGTGGGTATGGTTCACGCTGTGTTTAGTCGTGGGCGGCTTGGCGTTGTCCCTCACGCCGGGGGTGTTGCCGCTAATTCCGATATCGCTGGGTTTTTTTTGTGTGCTGTCGCGCGGTCAGTGGGGGCGGCGGGGGGGGTGGAGCGCGGTGTATGCGCGGTGGGTGGCGGCGACCTACGCGGTGGTGG
>JARJMV020000325.1 GCA_029335935.2 bacterium | reverse complement strand
GCACCACGACGCTCCAGTTGGATGCTTGCTCGGACGCCTTGACCCAGCCGAGGATTTCGTTATGGTTCAGTTCGGGGAAGGTATAGGCGAAGGCGTGTTGTTTGGCGTTCTCGTTGATTTGCCCTTTCCAGCGCATGGCGACGGTGGCGCGTGCGCCGCCGGAGCCGTAAATCAGGGGGATGCGCCTGTAGAGCGCCTGCGCGAGCTGCTTGGCGGGGTTCTGCTGGTAGGGGACTTCCATCTGCAGCGCAGCGCGGGTCTGTACGAGGCGGGTGAGCATCTGCGCGTAGGGTTGGCTCAGGTCGGGCAGGAGGTTCAACCGCTCGGCGAGCCGCATCAGCGGAACGAACAGGTAGCCCAGTGCGGTGCGCGGGGGCTGACCGCCTGGCACTTGGAGATGGAACACTCCGTCGGCGTGGGCGCGCTGTTGCAGTTCGCCGCCGCTGGAGATTGCCACGATCATCGCGTTGTGCGCGCGCGCCTGATGATAGCATGCCAAGGTCTCTTCCGTGTTGCCCGAATAGCTCACGGCGAAGACCAGCGTGTGCGCGCTCTGGGCGTTGTGGGGCAGCTGGTAATCGCGCACCACTTGCACGGGCAGGTCGCCGTACTCTTCGAGCAGGGCGCGCAGGTAGTCGCCGCCGATTGCCGAGCCGCCCATTCCGCACACCAGCACTTGGCGCGGCGTATGGGGTAGCTCGGGCAGCGGCGCGCGGCTGGCAATCTCCATCGCGCGCTCGCACTGCGCTGGGAAGTCCAGCGTAAGCGCCATCATGCCGTGCGGGTCCAGCTGCGTTAGCAGTCCGCGTTCATCTAAGGGGTGCATGCTGCGCTCCTATCACGACGCCACATAGGGCAACAACGCGAGCTCGCGCGCACGCTTGATTGCCATCGCCAAGCGGCGTTGGCACTTGGCGCACAGGTGCGTCTGCCGGCGCGGCAGGATTTTGCCGCGCTCCGTCGTTATGTATCGCCGAAGCGTCGCGATATCCTTGTAGTCGAAGTAGCTGTCTTCGGGGCAGACATTCTTGCGCCGACGACGCACGCCCCGACGCTTGCTAATCTCCAACTCGTCGTCGTCGCGCTTCTTGATCAGGTCTAATCGGTCGGTTGCCATGCGAAAGCCTCCTTACCTGAATGGGTCTTCTTCCAGTTCGTCTGTATCGTCAAATTCATAGTTGAGGTCGTAGATATCTTCAGGTTCTGGCGCGGGTGCGGGGCGCGGCGCGGCGCGTGTTGTGGCGATGGGCGCGGGCGGTTCCTCGTCGCCTGTGAACCCTGCGGGCGCGGGCGGCGTCTCGCGGGGCGCACTGGCTGGCGAGACACCCAGCGCAGCGGTTGTGTCGCTCTCCGTGTCGGCGTCGCGCAGTCGCTCCAAAAAGCGCACATAGTCCGCGATAATCTCATACGCTTTGCGCTTGTTGCCCTCGCGGTCGGTGTAGCTGCGGGTCTGCAACTTGCCCTCCACCAGCACCAATCGCCCTTTGGTGACATAGTTGGCAACGGTGTCCGCCAGTTGGCGGAAGGCGACGACATCGAAAAAGTCGGTTATCTTCTCTTCGCCTGAGCGCACGCCTCTGTCGACGGCGAGCGTAAACCGCACCACCGACACGCCGTCAGGCGTCGCGCGCAGCTCGGGGTCGCGGGTCAGTCGTCCGACCAGAATGATTCGGTTGTAGTGCATAGCGCCCTCCCCTTACGAGGATTTGGCGAACTCCTCTGGCTCCAGTCGGAAGGTGCGGTAGCGGATGACATCCTCGTTGATTTTGAGGATGCGGTTCAGCTCCTCAGCCGCTTGGGGCTGCCCTTCGTAGCGGAACAAGAGGTAGACGCCCTCTTTGTGCTTTTTGATTTCGTACGCCAGTTTGCGTTGATCCCATAGGCGCGCGGCATGCACCGTCGCGCCGTGCGTTTCCAGCACCGTGCGTGCGCGCTCGATAATCGCGTTCACCCGTTCCTCGTCCAGCGAGGTCGGCACAATCGCCATCGTCTCGTAGTAGCGTGGATGCTGCATAGTTACCCTCCTATGGACCTGAGACTTTCGGGGCTTCCGTCGGGAAGCCAGAAGGGTCCGTGATAGGTGCTATTATACCTGTTCTGTCGCGCCAATACAACCCTGCGCGGGGGCGTTCGAGAAATCCCCCCCAGCTCCTCGCCCACATAGCCTCTTAGTCAGGCGGCGGCTCGGCGCAGCAGGTATACTCTGTGCAGGAGGCGCAAGATATGGAGGTCAAGTTTATTCCGATTGACCAGATTGTGGAAGACCCTGACCAGCCGCGTCGGGGCTACGATGAGGAGAGCTTGGCGGGCTTGGCGGAGAGCATCCGACGCTACGGCATCATCAACCCCATCACGGTACGATTGCTGCCCGACGGCGCGACCTACCAGATTGTCACAGGCGAGCGACGCTGGCGCGCGGCGCAAATCGCAGGGCTGACCGAAATCCCTTGCATTGTGAAACAGCTCGACCTCGACGCGGTGACTACAGAGCAGCTGATTGAGAACCTGCAGCGCGAGGATCTCGCGCCGATAGACAAAGCGCGTGCGTTGAAGAACCTCAAGGAGAGCCGCAAGTTGACCCATCGCGAGCTGGCGCAGTTGCTGGGGCTGAGCGAGCGCACGATAGGCATCTGGCTGGGGCTGCTGGAGTTGCCCGAAGAGGTGGGCGAGCAGGTGATTTCGGCGAGCGGTCGCCCGCCCGCAGGCAGTATCACGGAGAGCCACGCGCGCAGCCTGCTGGAGTTGGACGACCCCGAGCTGCAGACGCGCCTGGCGGAGAAAATCCGCGACGAGGAGCTCACCAGCGGCGAGACCGCCGCACTGGTGCGCACCCTGCGCGAGGAACCCGACCGCGCCGACGAAATCCTGGAGCAGCCCGCCGAGGAGGTGCTGGCAGCCGCTGAGGTGCGCGGACCCGCCCTCGAAGTGCGCCGATTCCGACGCTATCTGGAAGGCTTGGATGTCCACGCGCTCCATCCCAGCCACCTACCGTCGCTGGAGGAGGAGCTGGAGCTGCTGCTGGAAGTGATTGCCGAGCAGCTGCAGAGCGTTCGCTCGGAGGTGGGATGACCGTTATCGCCATTGATGGACCTGCGGGTTCGGGCAAGAGCACTTTGGCGCGTGGGCTGGCGCGCGCGCTGGGGTTCCTGCTCCTGGACACGGGTGCGATGTATCGTGCGTTGGCGTTGGCGGCGCAGCGTGCGGGGATCGACCCCAACGACGCCGACGCGCTGACGCAACTCGCGCAGCAGGCGGCAATCCAGCTGGTTGCGCAGGGCGATGCGACGCGCGTGCTGCTAAACGGCGAGGATGTGTCGGAGGCGATACGCACACCCGAAATCAGCGAGTTAGCCTCGCGCGTGTCGGTGCATTCGGGCGTGCGGCGCGTGATGGTCCAGCAGCAACGCGCAATCGCAGCGCAGGCGTACGGCGTGGTGGCGGAAGGGCGCGACACCACCACCGTCGTGTTCCCGGAGGCGGCGGTGAAAATCTACTTGAACGCCTCGCCCCAAGAGCGCGCCCGCCGACGCCAACAGCAACTGCAGCAGCAGGGCATCGACGCGCCCTACGAAGTCATCTTGCAACAGATACTGGAGCGCGACGCGCGCGACGCCGCCCGCGCCGAGTCGCCCCTGCGCCCCGCGCCCGACGCTATCATCCTCCAAAACGACGGCTGGAGCAAGGAGCAGACTCTGGAACACGCGCTGCAGCTCTGTCGCGAACGGCTCGGCGTACCGGAGTAGCCGATGCACGAGCTCGACACGCGCCTGTTCTACTGGATATTCGAGGGGTGGCGCTCCGAGTGGCTGACGCCCGTGATGGTGTTCTTCTCCGACGCGCTGAAGACGGTTTGGGGGCGTGTGGGCGCGTTGGCGTTGTGGGTCTACCTGCTTTGGCGTGGGGGCAAGGCGCGCGCCTTCGCGCTGGGGCTGCTGCCCGTGCTTATCTTAACGAACGAGAGTTGCGACTTGCTGAAGGCATGGGTGAGTCGCGAGCGTCCGTGCGTGGCGCTGCCGATTGAGGCAATCACGGGCAAGCTCACTTCGGGTTCGTTCCCGTCGGCGCATGCGGCGAACATGAGTGCGTTGGCGGGCGTGGCGACGGCGTTGTGGGGCGCTCGCGCGCTGCTCTATCTGGGGTGGTTGCCGTTGATGGTCGGGCTGTCGCGCGTCTATGTGGGGGTGCATTACCCCTCGGATGTGCTGGCAGGCTGGGCGCTCGGCTGGCTCTATGGCTGGGGCGTCGTCTCGCTGGCGGGCTGGATAATCGCGCGACGCCGCTCCACCAGCTCCGACTCCAGCAGCGACTCGGGCGGGGTGTAGGGCACAATCCGTGAGACGCCGCCCGTCATCGACACGCCGAGCCACTGACGCGCGACCGCCGTCGTGATGGGGTTGTGCGTTACAATTAGAATCTGCGAGTCGTTCGCCATCTGCTTGAGGTAGTCGGCGAAGCGTTGCACATTGCGCCCGTCCAGCGCGGCGTCCACCTCGTCTAAAATCATCAGCGGGCTGGGCTTGACTGTGCTGAAGGCGAACAGCAAGGCGATGGCGGTCAGTGCGCGTTCGCCGCCCGAGAGCAGTTCGAGCCGTTGGCGGCGTTTGCCTGGCGGCTGCGCCTCCACGACGACGCCTGCGGCGAGCGGGTCGCGCTCATCAGTGAGCGTCAACGCCGCCTGACCCCCCTCGAACAGCTGCTGGAAACGCATCTGGAACGCGCCCTGCACCGCCTCGAAGGTCTTGAGGAACTGCTCGCGGGCGTGCGCGTCGATTTCGTGGAGCTGCTGCTGCAGCTGGGCGCAGGTCTGCTCCAAGTCGGCGCGTTGGCGTTCGAGGTGTTGGAGCCGTTCGGAGAGTCGGGCGTACTCGTCGGCAGCAGCAAGGTTCACCTCGCCCATGTCGGCGAGGGCGCGTCGGAGCCGTTCGAGCTCGGCGCGTGCGACGGGCGGCTTGTCGGGCAGCGGTTCGTCGCTGTTGGGGAGCGGTTCGTGCGGCATCAGGCGCGCCCAGTGTTCCTGCAGCTCGGCGAGCTTCACCTCGCCGCGCGCGATTTGCAGGTCTAACTGCCGTTCGCGTTCGGCGCGTTCGCTCAACGCGCTGCGCAGGGCGCGAATGCGGTCGTTCAGCGCGAAACTCTGTTCAAGCAGGGCTTGGCGTTCGGCGCGTCGGGCGTCGAGATCGGCTTGGGCGCGCTCAATCTGGGCGCGAATGCTCCGCCGCTCGGTGTGGGCGCGGGCGCGCTCGGCGTGGAGCTGCGCGGTCTCCTGATGGAGCGTCTGCAGCCGTTCGGCGCGGTTATGGCGTCGCTGTTGCAGCTGGGCTAGTTCGCGCTGCTCGCTTTCGAGTTGGCGCGTCAGCTCGCGCCGTCGCGTCTCGATGTGCTGGAGCGCGGCGCGTTGCTGGGCGAGCTGGCGCGTGCGCGTTTCGTAGTCGCGTTGCAGGCGTTCGCGCTCGGCTTCCAGCGCAGGCAAATCGGCGTCGCTGGGCGCGTTCAGCAGGCGTTCCAACTGCGTCAACTGTGCCTGCGCCCGTTGGAGTAGCGTCGTGTGGTGTTCGGCTTCGCGAGCGCGCTGTTTGAGTTCGGCTTCGAGGCGCAGGCGCGTCTGGGCGGTCTCGCGTAGTCGGCGTCGGAGCGTCTCCAGCGCGTGTTGGCGTTCGAAGTGCGCGGCGCGGTAGGTCTCCAGCGTGCGCTCTGCCGATTCGCGTGTGCTTTCGGCGTCGTGCAGTGCGGCGCGGGCGCGGTCGAGTTCGGCTTTGAGTTGGAGCAGGGTACTGCGTTCGTTGGCGTATGCGCCGCCTGTGATGGCGCCGCTCAGTTGCACGACTGCGCCGTCCAGCGTGGCGATGCGCGAGAAGTCGCCGCCGCGCGCCTGACGACGCAGCGTGCGCACCAGCTCAGTCGCTTGCTCCAGCGTTTCGACAATCAGCACGCGCCCCAGCAGGTGGCGTATGGCAGGCTCGTAGCGCGGATCGTACTGCACCAGGTCGGCGGCGATACCGACCACGCCGTCGGCGCGTTGGACAGGCTTGCTGGGGGCGCGAGGCTGCAGCAAATCCAGCGGCAGGACGGTGAGCCTGCCCGCGCGGTTGCGTTGCAGCCACTGCACGGCGGCGCGGGCGTCGGTTTCGGTGGGGGCGATGATATCGTTGACGGCGTTGCCCAGCGCGGCGTTGACGGCGAGCTGGTAGGCTTCGGGCACGGTGAGCGCCGCGCCGACGGGCACATAGTCGCCCTGGAGATCGCCCTTACGCACGGCTTGGAGCAGGGCGCGCACGGCGGGGCTGGCGCCTTCGCCCGACTGCAGGCTACTCTCCAGCGCGCGGACGCGGGCGCGCAGGGTCTCGACGGCGCGCGTGCGGTGTTGCGCTTCGCGCGTCAGGCGCTGCCACTCGCGCTCGCTCGTCGCCTGCTCGGCTTCCAGCGCGTCGGCTTGCGCGTGCAGGGCGTCCTCTTCGGTTTGCACGGCGCGCAGCGCCGTTTGCAGTTGCTCGGTCTCTTGGCGTAGCGTTTCGAGGCGCGTTTCGGCGTGTTGGGCGTCGGCGCGGAGCGTTTCCGCTTGCTGACGCGCGCTCGCCCGCTCCGACTGCTGGCGCAGCGCGGCTTGGTAAGCGTTCTCCAGCGCGCGGCGCTCGGCTTCGAGGCTTCGTGCGTCGCGCTCGGCTCGCTCGATGGCGGGTTTCAGCGTTAGTGTTTCGTGTTCGACGCTCTGAAGCGCATGTTGCAGCGCGGCGATGCGCTCCGCGCGTGCCGATTCCTGCGCGTGCAGGCTCTCGGTTTCGTCTTGGAGGGCGCGCGCGAGTTCTTGCAGAGCGTTTTCGCGCTCGTCGAGTCGGCTCAGTTCGCCCAATGTGCGTTCTTCGGCGGTGAGTTGGCTTTGCAGCACGGCGCGGAGGGTGTCCATCGTGCTTTCCAGCTCGGCGATGGCGCGTCCGTAGGCGTCGGCGTGGCTCTCCTGCTCGGCAATCGTGAGTTCGGTTTGCAGGATTTCGGCGCGCAGTGCCTCGCGTTCGGCGTGGGCGAGGCGCATGCGCTGGCTGAGGGCGTGATATTCGTAGCGCAGGTGCGCCGCTTCCAGCGCGTGCAGTTGGCGCTGCAGTTCGCGGTACACGAGGGCGCGCTCGGCTTCTTGGCGCATCGGCTCGCGTTGCCGTTCCAGTTCGCGCAGCACATCTTCCACGCGGGTCAGGTGCAGTCGTGCCGATTCGAGGTCGCGCAGGGCGTCTTTGCGCCGAGCGCGGTAGAGGGCGACCCCAGCGACCTCTTCGAGCCAGCGGCGTCGGTCTTCAGGGGGCGCGTTCAACAGCGCGTCGATGTCGCCTTGCCCGACGATGGCGTAGCCCCCGCGCCCCAGCCCTGTGCCCGCGAAGAGGTCGGCGAGGTCGCGCAACCGCGCGGGCGTACGATTAATCCAGCATTCCCACTCGCCCGAGCGATACAATCGGCGCGTGAGTTGCACCTCGTCGGCGTCGAGGGGCAGCCAGCGCGTCTCGTTGTTGAACCAGAGCGAGACCTCCGCCAGTCCCAACGGTTTGTGCGCCGCCGAACCGCTGAAGATGACCTCCGTCGGCGTCTGCGCCCGCAGCGTGCGCACATTCGCCTCGCCCAACGCCCAACTAAGCGCATCCACCAAGTTGCTCTTGCCGCAACCGTTAGGACCCACCACTGCCGTCAGGTGGGAGGCGAGCTCGATCTCCACGCGCTGCGCAAAGGTTTTGAACCCGTGCAGACGAATCCGAGCGAGGGCGAGGCTCATCGCGCCTGCGTCCCCCAACTGCGTAGCAATACCCGCGCGTTCACAGATATAGCCAGTTCGACGCCTAACCCCACTCTCCTACCGATGCATCCGATTACGCAGTGTGAGCAGTTTCTTCGCGAAGCGCGGCACGGCTTGCATCGGCGGGTCGGTGTATTCGTACTCGATCGCCACATAGCCTCGATAGCCCGCCGCCTTGAGGATTCGGAAGATGCGCTCGTAGTCCAGCTCGAAAAACTCGTTCCTTGCGTTGCGTGCGTGGGTCTTGGCGTGAACGCTCACGGCGTAGGGCGCGAGCTTCTCAATCATCTCGTAGGGGTTCTCGCGAGTGTTCGCGCCGTCCAGCAGAATTCCGAAGGAGTCGCTCTTGAGGTCGCGCACATAGCGGAGCGTGCGTTCGGCGTCGGCGGTCAAGCCCCAGTGGGTCTCCAACGCCAGCACGATGCCCTGCGCCTCCGCGTGGGGCAGTACCTGCTCGATGCACTCGCGTGACCAGTCGTACGCCTGCCGTTCGGGAACGCCCTGCGGAATGCCCCTGTCGGCGAAGATGCGCAGCATCGGGGCGCCGAGCGAAACCGCGATGTCAATCCACCGCTTCACACCCTCCACCTCTGCTTTGCGCACCTCAGCGTCAGGGTGGGTGAAGTGATTGCGTGTCGCCGTGCCTGCGATTGCCAACCCGAAGCGAAAACACTCGCGCTTGAGCGTGTTCAGCGTGGCGCGGCTTATGTCGGGAAAGTAGTAGCCCGTCAGCTCCACGCCGTCCAGCCCCATCTCTGCGCAGAGCCGTATGAAGTCCGAGAGGCTCATCTCGCCCTTCGTCAGAGCCTCTCGGAACGAATACGCCGCGCAGCTGATACGCATCGGTTAGTCGCCCTGTGCGCCGAAGTTGAACAGCACGATTAAAAGATCGGCATCGTCCACCACGCCATCACCGTTCAAGTCGGCAGGAGCGTTCGTGCTGTTGCCGAAGTTGAACAGCACTTCCAGCAGGTCGGCGTCGTCGATCACATGATCACCGTTCACATCGCCGAGCGTGAGGCTGAAGTCGAGCGTAGTCGCGCCCAGCAGGCGGCGCAAGCCGGGGATGTTGCGTGCGAGGCAGCGTGGCGCGGTGATGCGCAGCCCATCATATAAGCCGGGCGTCACAGCGATCGAGTAGGTGGAGCCAGCATTCATGTTGCCCGTGTGGGTGGCGGCGATGCTGCCGGTGTAGGGGTCGTACTGGCGGAAGGTGAGCGCGATTTGCGAGGTGTTGCCCACGAAGCCCGCGATGGTCACGGTTCCTTGCAGGGTGGTGGCGATGTTCGGTGTGGAGAGATAGACTTCGTAGCTCGTGCCTGCACTGTTGCGCACCGCCCACAGGACTTGCTCCGCGCCGTTGTGCGCCAAGTAGATTGCCTCTGTATCGCGGCTGCCCACCGCCTCCTGCACCAAGTTCACGCTGGCGTTGTTTGCCCAGTTGTAGTGGAACAGGTGCGTCTTGTCGTTGGTGGAGCTGTGCTTGCCCACCCAGAAGGCGTTGCCACTGGAGAAGACGGCGACACCGTAGCCCTCGCGCACGCCTGCCGTACTGCCGCCGCCGAATCGTAGCAAGCTGAGGTTGCGTGTGGCGCTCGGACGGGTGACGAACACATCGTAGTTGTTCGTGTTGCCGCCAATGCCGTTCCACAGCACCGACGCGCCCTCGATGTCCACCGGGTAGCTATCGCGTCCGCTGCCGAGCGCGGACTGGCTCATGTTCGTCGTGCCGCCGCCGATGGTGGTGGCGAACGAGTCGTAGAAC
>JARJMV020000312.1 GCA_029335935.2 bacterium | reverse complement strand
CCACCACTCTTTCCCCTCTGGTCATACAGCGACGGCGTTCGCGTTGGCGTTTTGGGTTTTTATGTTAACTCGTCGCACGCGCTACCATTGGTGGGGCTACGCGGCGTTGCTGTTGGCGGGATTAGTGGGGCTGTCGCGCATCTATCGTGGCGTGCATTACCCCTCGGATGTGCTAATTGGTGCGCTGATTGGCATTTTATGGGGCGCGATCGCATATCTCACTCTGAACGCACCGCGCGTGTCTGCGCCACCCGTTCCCGAATCGCCTCAGGACAGCGCGTCGGTCGCCCCTCGCGATTAATCCACACATGGCGCGTCCAGCCCTCCGCGAGGAGCTGGCGCGTGTCGGCATTCAGGATCTCGTACTCGAAGCGCATACTGCTGCCTTTCAACTCGGTCATGCGCACGCGCGTCACGATGCGGTCGCCGTAGCGTGCGGGCGCGCGGTAGCGACAATATGCCTCCACCACCGCCGCAGGGGTGCCTGCCTGCTCCAACGCCACATAGTCAATCGCGTAAGCGCGACAGAAGGTTCCACGCGCCGCCTCGAACCACACCAAGTAGTTCGCATAATACACTACCCCCATCGCGTCGGTCTCGGCGTAGCGCACCTCGAACGGGGCGGTCTCGATCCAGGGAGTGAGTCCTTCCTCAGCCATCAGGAGAAACTATACCCTACCTACGGGCTTTGGTACGGCAGCTATCACTCAAGGTATACTACATTGCGCGATGGGAGGCAAACTGAGTTGCGAGGTGTGATTATTGCGGGCGGGTTGGGCACGCGCCTGCGCCCACTGACCCTGCGTCGCCCAAAGCCGCTGATGCCCGTGGCGAACCGCGCATTTTTAGAGTACCAAGTCGCCCAGCTGAAAGCCGCTGGCGCGGATGAAATCGTGTTCGCCACGAACTACTTGGCAGAGCGCATCGAAGCGCACTTCGGCGACGGCACTCGCTTCGGCGTGCGTATGCGCTACGCCGTCGAGCGTGAACCGCTCGGCACGGCAGGCGCAATCCGCAACGCCGTCGAAGGCTTGTCCCCCGACCGCGTCATCGTGTTCAACGGCGACATCCTCACCGATTTCGACATCGGCGCGATTGTACGGCGGCACATCGAGACCCAAGCGCAGGTCACGCTCACCCTCTATCGCGTGCGACGCCCCCACCCCTACGGCGTGATTCAAATCGCGCAGGACGGGCGCGTGCAAGCGTTCATCGAGCCGACGGAAGAGCAGAAACGCGCCGCCGATAGGGGCGAACCGATGGAAGGCGACGACTTCATCAACGCGGGCATCTATATCATCGAGCCAGACACCCTCGTGCGTATTCCCCTACGCCCCTGCTCTATCGAGCGCGAGTTCTACCCACAAATCTTGGCGGAAGGGGTTCCCGTGTATGGCGTGGAGGGCGTGGGGTTCTGGCTGGACATCGGCCGCCCCGCGCAATATGTGCATGCGACGCGCGCGCTACTCAGCGGCGAGGTGAAGACCGCCCTGCCTCCAGCAGGCTACCGCACTGAACACGGCTACTGGCTTGGCACGGACGCCGAGATCGAACCTGACGCGGAGGTCGAGGCAGGCTGCCAAATCGGCGAGAGCGCCTGCATCGGCAGTCGCGTGCAACTCAGCGGCTACACGGTGGTCGGCGCAGGGTGTACAATCGGCGCGGGCAGCGCACTGCACGGTTGTATCTTGGGCGAGCGCGTGCAAATCGGCGACGGATGCCAACTCACCAACTGCATCCTCGACGACGAGTGCATCATCGAGCCGCACGTGCGCCTACGCAACGCCGTGCTGGGGGCAGAGTCTGTGATACGCGCCTACAGCATCGGGGAGTGAACGGATGAGACTGCTCTACTCTTTCGAGGATGAGCGCGACCTGCAGGCGGCGACAGCGAACAACACGCGCCTGAAACTGGTAGGACAGCGCGCCACGCACGGCAAACGCGCCCTGCAAGTGGAGTTCCTACCGAACACCGATTGGCCCAACCTCATGTTTCGTGCTGCGACGCCGTGGGACTGGCGCGGCTATGCAGGCTTGGCGTTTGACCTGTATAATCCCACCCGTGAGCCGATACGCTTCGGCGTGCGCGTAGACGACGACCCACGCGCGGACGGCACGAACTTCTGTCGGCAGGGCGCATACACAATCAGCCCGCGCCAACGCGGCGTATTCGTGTTCCCGCTCGGACGCAACCCGATGGACTACGGCATGCGCGGGTTGCCTCCGCTCGGCAGGAACCTCACACTCATCGGCGTCACCAACGAAGGCAAGATTCGGCTGGAGCATATTGTGGCGTTCCAGATTTTCCTCTGGCGCGACGAGAAGCCCCGCGTGCTGGTGGTGGACAACATTCGCTTGATACAGGGCGACGAGACGCTGGAGCGCATCGTGGATGAGTTTGGACAGTTCACGCGCGCGGATTGGACAGGCAAGATACGCAGCCTCAGCCACCTGCGCCGCACGCTCACACTGGAGACGCGCGACTTGGAACGCCTGCCTGCCCCCGCCGACTTCGACGAGTACGGCGCGTGGAAGGCAGGACCGCATCTCAAGGCGACTGGCTACTTCCGCACGGAGAAAGTGAGCGAGCGGTGGTGGCTGGTCGCACCGAACGGCAGGCTCTTCTTCTCCACAGGCATCGACTGTGTGGATTACGGCGACCCCACCTTCATCACAGGGCGCGAATCGATGTTCACTTGGCTGCCGCGCGAGGGCGAGCCGCTGGCGAAACACTATGGGCAAGCGTCGGGCGCGCTGATGGGACCCGTCAAGGAAGGCAGAACCTACAACTTCTACGCCGCGAACTTAGAACGCAAGTACGGCGCGGACTACCCCGCACGCTGGCGCGAGCAGACGCTCCGACGCCTGCGCTCGTGGGGGTTCAACACCATCGGCAACTGGTCGCTGGCGGATTGGCATCGGAACGGACGCATCCCCTATGTGGCGACCGCAGGCGTGTGGGGCGACCACAAGCGCGTGCCCAGCGGCAGCGACTACTGGGGCAAAATGCACGACCCGTTTGACCCCCAATTCGCTGCGAACGCCCGCGCCAGCATCGAACCCGTCGCGCAGCGCGTCAAGGACGACCCTTGGTGCTTGGGCTTCTTCGTGGACAACGAGCTGAGCTGGGCAGGACAAGGCGAGGACGGCGGACGCTACGGGCTGGCGTATGGCGCGCTGAGCCTGAACGCCGACGAATCGCCTGCCAAACGCGCCTTCATAGAGCAACTCCGCGCCAAGTACGGCATCATCGAGCGTCTCAACGAGGCATGGGGCGCGCGATACCCCAGCTGGGACACGCTCCGACCGCCTGTGCAACTACCCCCTGCCCCCACACGCGAACGCCAACGCGACTTCGGCGAGTTCGTGCGCGCCTTCGCCCGCCGATATTTCCAAACAGTTCGGGACGCCCTGCGCGCGCTCGCGCCTAACCACCTCTATCTGGGCTGTCGGTTCGCGTGGTACTCGCTGGACGCCGTGCTTGCCGCAGCGGAGCTCTGTGATGTGCTGAGTTTCAACATCTACGCGCCGAAACTGAGCCACAGCGCATACAGCTTCCTGACGCCGCTGGACAAGCCCGTGTTCATCGGCGAGTTTCACTTCGGCGCGTTGGATCGGGGGATGTTCCACACGGGGCTGGTCGCCGCCGCCAATCAGCGCGAACGCGCTCGCATGTACGAAGAGTATGTCAACAGCGTGCTGGATCATCCGCTCTTTGTGGGGTGCCACTGGTTTCAGTATATGGACCAGCCACTCACGGGGCGCTGGTATGACGGCGAGAACTACAACATCGGCTTTGTGACGATTACCGATACGCCGTATCCTGAGATGGTCGAGGCGGCGCGTCGGGTGCATGGGGCGATGTATCGGCGTCGGGGATAGATGATGCTGGCGAGACCTATCAACCTGCGGCTTGGATTTTAGTCCAAGTCACAAACGCGCTTACTTATAGCGTCGGCGTCCCCGCCGACGACACCTCATACCCCTCACCGCACCACACCCCGACGCAACGCCCACACCACCGCCTCCAAAGTCGTCCCCACACCCAACTGCGCACGCACACTTGCCAGCGTGTTATGTACCGTGCGCACGCTCACTCCCAACCGCTGCGCCGCGCACCGGGCATCCCCACAGTCCGCCACCGCCTGCAAACACTCCCGCTCCCGCACGCTTAAACAGTCCTCCACGACCAC
>JARJMV020000039.1 GCA_029335935.2 bacterium | reverse complement strand
GACAGCCCCACTCAGCGGGTTGGGTGGTCTGTCGCCTACCTGTGAGTGATAGAATCTACGAGCTCTCCGTATCTGCTGTAGGGGCTGCGCGGGTTTGTAGCCTACCTGTGAGGGATTGAAACAGTGCTTGAATTAGATAGTCCATCATTGTCTCCTAGCGTTTGTAGCCTACCTGTGAGGGATTGAAACGCTGCTACGAGCGAGCGTTTCGCTTGCAATTCTGTTTGTAGCGCCTCTGTGGGAAGCTAACTCGCAAAGCGATGTTTTGCCCCCCCTCATCCCTTTGTGGGAGCGGGGGCTTTGGGCGTGGCGCGTGCGTCTCGCGAGAGCGGCTCTCCTCTCTCGCGTCGCGGGAAACGGGCTGGAGGTGAGGGCAAAACATCGGATGCGAAGCCACTCCGTACGGAGTAACGCACAGAAAGCTCCCTACATTTCCTAAATAGCCTCACTCGCCGTTAGCACGCACCAGCCAGGAGCTGGCTCGGCGACGCCGAACGCAAGGAGTATTCGCTCCCCCAAGCGCCAGGCGAGCGCGCCATAGCCGATTAGAAACGCCAACAGCAACAGCAGCACCACCACCGCACTAAGCAACTGCATTCCCACGCGGGTAGGGGTATCGGGCGGACTGCCTTGCGCAACGGCGTTCAGCAAGATAATTAATACCAACGCACCCAGCACCGTGAGCAGTCCACGCGCCAGCACGCCTCGTTCGTTGCGGCGGAAGCGGGTGATGTAGTCCGCCGTTAGCCCCTGAAACAGGGCCACATCGACCAGACCAACGCCTGCAAAAGCGAAGTACACCAAGGTTATTCCCAGAACGCTTTCCATCGTGTTGTTCATAGCGCTTCTCGGAGCCAGCTCCAGAGTGTGAGTACCCACTCGTAGGCGCGTTCGGTCAGTGGGAGCCACGGTTCAGAGGGGATGCACTGTTCCCAAGCGGGCATCTGCCACTGACTGCTGTAGATTGTCATCAATATCGCGCGAGGCAAACACATAGCGAGGGCGAGACTGGGTTCACGCTCGCTTAGGGGCGCGAGAGGCGCATGCTCTGGCGCAGGCAGGCGCGTCCACTCTCGGCGCGTGCCCCACTGCGCTCCACGCTCTGAGCTTCTCCTAACAGGCCGCGCACTGTTGGAGGCGGCTTAGGATGTATGCTTTCTTGGGCTCCTCCAGCCAGCGGCCAAGTTCTTGCACCTGCGATAGAGCCATGTTCTGACCGTGCCAACAGGACCCTCCAGCGCGCGGGCGACTTCGGCGACGGGCCGCTCCTCGTAGGAGTAGAGCAGGACTGCGGCGCGTTGCGGCGCGGGCAAGCGCATCAGCAGTCGTTGGAGCGTGCGACGCGGCTCACGCTCGTACAGATACTCCTCAAGGGTGGGCGTGGGGGGCATCGACTTCGCCGCCTGCTCAAGGCAGCGCAACTCGGCTGCCCAGTCACGCCGCGCGTTCAAGCATACCCGCGCCGTTAGGCACATTAGCCAAGTCGAGAAAGACTGCGCTGGGTCGTAGAGCGGCAAGCGCGTGTAGACGCGTAGAAACGCCTCCTGCCTCGCGTCTTCCGCCGCGCACGCATCGCCCAGCATCCGAAACGCCAGCGAGAGCACACGATCGCGACAGCGTGCCACCAGCGTGTCGAGCGCCCCTGTGTCGCCCTGAAGGCGCTGCGCCACTAAAGTTGCGTTGCTCGGCATGGCTATTTCACCTTACGAACTGCCCCTACCAGCCAGTGGTTCGCGCTGGGCGCGCCCTCGTTCAACACGCCCCAATCCACCAGTGAGAGCATCTTGACCGACGCTGGGTCTAACTTCCCATCACCTTTGCCTTTCGTGTCGTCGGTGATAGTGAACTGGCTCCACAGCAAGCGTTTCGGTTCAGGCTTACCCTCGCCGCCCGCCTCGAAAATAGCCGACCAGCGTTCGCCGTCGGTCTCCTCCACAAATACTGCGAGCGTGGTGGGCGTCTTCACTTGAATCGCGATTTCCAATCCCTTGGTTCCGCGCAGGCTACTTGGCTCCACCATCCGCAGTGCGCCAAAGAGATGGGGAAACGGCAGGTTGTACTCCACGCGCATGCCGTTCGCCTCGCGTTTGAGGGTGGTGTATGCCGTTGCCATCCACACGAGGTAGTCGCGCTGGAAGTCGTCGATACTGTTCGGGTCGCTGCGGCGCGCGGGCGCCCGACTCAGAAACTCGAACTCGTCCAGCCACATCATGCGCGTGCCCGACTGGTCGCCAAACAGGAGTGCGGCTTCAGGCGTCGCCAAGAAAATGGCGCTGACATCGATGAGACCGATGCCCTGCGCGTCGTCCATATCGAGTTTGTGGTTCACAGGTTTCGTATCCTCTGCCAGAGCGAAGTCGCTGAGCGCGATGGTGACCTGTTGCCACTCGTTGCCGCTGACCCAGAAGGGAGCGTGCCAGCGTTCGCCGCCCTCTTCTTGGACGCTCAGCGCGAACAGCGCGGGGCGGTCGGCTTTAATCCAAAACCGAAACGCCTGCGTCCATGTTTCTGGCTCCAGATACACGATTGCGTTCAGATTGCCTGCTGCAGCGGTGTAAGTGTAGCGCAGGGCGCGTTTGCCCGCCTTCACATCGTTGGGGTTCTCCGTGAGCGCGACAGTACCGCCTGCGCCGGGCAGCACGAGCCATCCGTGCTGAGTGCTTTCGAAATCGATGCGCGATTTCGGCTCCTGCGCCCACAGCGCGCCCATCAGCAATCCGAGCATCATCCAGTATCGCATAGCGCTCTCCGTACAATGGTTTATACCCTTTGCAGGCGCTTTAGATTCCAGGCGCGTGTTTACCTACGAAATTGCATCCTCTAAGGTAAAATTCATAAGGGAGATACAGCCATGAGGACGTTCCGAACTCGGACATGCTATGCAGGGCGCGCATCGTGTTGGCTGATTGGCGGCTTGGGCTGCTTAGGGATCACGGTGATAGGGATTATCGCGATGGTGATTCTGGGCAGGTCGCTGGTGAACACTGTTGGGCGACCGATTGAGGAGGTGGTCAGCAAGGCTCAGGTGGTCGTGCCTGTGCAGCGCGCGGCCTACGACGCGCTCCAACAATACGCCGCCGCCAACAACGGCAAGTATCCCAAGAGCCTCAAAGAACTCACGCCGAAATACGCCGCTGATGACCTGACGCGCCCCATCAAGTTGAGTGATGGCAGCGAGGTGCGACTGGTCTACAAGCCGCCGCAGCCGAACGCATCGCCTGATACGGTCATTCTGGAACACAAACCGCCCATCAAGTCGCAGATGGAAATCTTTGGGCAGAAGGTCGATATGGAGTTCACCTATCAGGTGCAGCTGGACGGTCAGACCTATCAGCAGCAAGTGATTATCGACCCGCAGGGCAACAAGCAGGTTCAGCGGCAGCGTTATCGTCGCTAACGGAGGTCTAACGGCGGTTGCACGCCTGAGGTCGATAGTCCCAGATGCGCGTAGGCATGGGGGGTGGCGATGCGCCCCCGCGCCGTGCGCTGCAGGAACCCCAGCTGCATCAGGAACGGCTCGTACATATCTTCAATCGTGCCTGCGTCTTCCTGAATCGCTGCTGCCAGCGTGTCCAGCCCGACAGGTCCGCCGCTGAACTTCTCTATCATCGTGCGCAGGATGCGGTGGTCCATCTCGTCCAGTCCCAATGGGTCGACGCCCAGTCGCAGGAGCGCCTCTTGAGTAATCTCCAGCGTGATGGCGCCCGTGCCCAGCACCTGCGCGAAGTCGCGCACGCGCCGCAGCAGCCGATTCGCGATACGCGGTGTGCCCCGTGAACGCCGTGCAATCTCCGCCACAGCAGGCTCCTCGATGGCAGTTTGCAGGATCCACGCGGAGCGTCGCACAATCTGCCCCAGCTCTTCGGGAGTATACATCTGGAAGTAATGCACGATGCCGAATCGGTCGCGCAGGGGCGAGGTGAGTAGCCCTGCGCGTGTGGTGGCGCCAACCACCGTGAAGTGGGGCAAATCCAAGCGTAGCGAACGCGCCCCTGCACCCTTGCCCAGTACGATATCGATCTGAAAATCTTCCATCGCAGGGTACAACACCTCCTCCACCGCACGCGCGAGCCGATGAATCTCGTCGATGAATAGCACCTGCCCGCGCTCCATACTGGTCAGAAGGGCAGCAAGATCGCCCGGACGCTCAATCGCTGGTCCAGAGGTGATATGGATCGGCGCGCCCATCTCGTTGGCGATAATCGTGGCGATGGTGGTCTTGCCCAAACCGGGCGGGCCGAACAGCAACACATGGTCTAACGGTTCACCGCGTGTGCGCGCCGCCTGAATGAAAATGCTCAGATTCTCCTTGAGCTGTTGCTGCCCGATGAACTCACTGAGGCGCTGCGGGCGCAGCGTGGCTTCGCTGCTCGCCTCCTCCGCAGTGCGCACCGGATCCACAACTCGCGGCGATGGTTCGCGCTTGGACATATAGCAGATTGTACCATCGAGGTAGAATTTGAGGGCAATAGGAGGCGATTATGCGACACGCGGTCTTGGGGTGCATGCTGAGTGTGCTACTGCAGGGGATTGCCCGCGCACAGCAGGTGGAGTTCCCTCTGGACTACTACTCGTTTGAAGAGATTGCTCAACGCATGTCGGTGGACGGGCGGCGAGTGGACTGTGCGCGTTCCCTGCGTCAGAAGCTTGCGCTGGTGCGCCTCAAGCCGCGTTCGTGGCAACAGACACGCGAGATTCTCGAAGCGGGCTTGGACATCCGACTCCGACTCACCAGCAAGGTCGAGAACCGCTGGATTTTGGAGCGCAACCCCGAAGTTGCACGCCAAGAGAAACGCTGGCGCGAACAACTGGCGGCGTATCTTGAGCGAAAGCGTGTCCGCGACCTGCAGCTGATGCGCAAAGTGATGGATAAGAGGGTGTCGGACGAGGAAGCATTCGATATCGTCTTAGAGGCGGCCAAAGAAGACTCCCCTGATGGAATGGTGTCGCCTGAGTTTGAACGCGAGCTGCGCCTGATGATCGAGTTGGTTCGCACCGCGCCTATAGAGCCTGCTTTGCGTAGCTGGCGCGCCTTCGAGCGCTACGAACGGCAGCAGAACGAGTTTCTGAAGAATATCTATAACGCGCTGGCGCCGAATGAAACGCTCCGTTGGTATATGCAATTCGAGGCGCAGTATCCGCTTTCGAGTTTCGGGTTTCCGCAAGAGGTGCTGGACTGGGCGCATCGCGCTGCGTCGGACAAAGAAAGCGTGTTTTATTCGCTCTTTTCCAGCTTGGCCGAGCTTAAGGAGGGGGATCCTCAGATATTGCAGCATTTTGCACTCAAACTGTTAGGACTCTTCGCGTATCAATATGGCGAGTGGTGGGCGCAAGATGCCCTCAAACGGCAGCTGCAGCCGCCAATGAGCGTGCTGGAAGCCATCGAGCAAGGTGCCGTGCTGCGAGAATACATCGT
>JARJMV020000311.1 GCA_029335935.2 bacterium | reverse complement strand
GGGGGGGCGAACGCGCTTCCCGAAGCCGTCGCGCTCGCCGAAAAGGTGGGCTGCGCCGTGTATCACGCCCCACTCAACTCGCGTATCGGTTTCCCGACCAAACATCCGCTCTACGAGGGGATGCTGCTGCCCGCCACCCCGCGCCTGCTGCAAGCCCTAAGCCAGCACGACTTCGTGCTGGTGGTCGGTGCGCCCGTGTTTCTGCTGTACCCCTACTTTCCTGGCGGCATGCTGCCCGATGGCGTGCGTGCGATGCTCATCACCGATGACCTGCAAGACGCCGCGCGCGCCCCTGTGGAATATGCGTTCGTGGGAGACATCAAGCAGGCGTTGGCGGCGTTGGCGGCGCAAGCCCCCCAGCGCGACTACAAGATGCCCTCGCGCACTGTGGACGAGGCGCGCCGACGCTCGGAAGCCACACGCGCACGCGGCAAGATGGGCGCGTTCTTCGTACTCCATACGCTCGCGCAACACCTGCCCCCCAACGCCGTGATTGTAGATGAGGCGGTCTCCTCCAGCCTGTGCCTGCGTGAGTTCGTGCGGCTCGGCGCAGAGAACGACTACTACACCTCCGCCAGCGGCGGACTGGGGTGGGCAATGCCCGCCTCAGTGGGCATCCAGATGGCGCAGCCCGACCGATCGGTGATATGCGTGATTGGCGACGGCTCCGTCATGTATTCCGTGCAAGCCCTCTGGAGCGCACGCGAAGAGAACACCCCTGTGCTGTTTGTCGTGCTAAACAACGGCGCGTATAACATCCTCAAGAGCTTCACGATGGCGTTCTACCCCGGCAACGAGGGCAACATGCAGGGTCTGGATGTGCCGCACTTGGACTTAGTGGACATTGCGCGCGGCATGGGCGTCCCCGCGGAGCGCATCGCGACCGCCGAAGCGTTGGAGGAAGCCCTCCCACGCGCGCTGGGGTCGGGTCAACCCATGCTGCTGGATGTGCTAATCGACCGCACCGTGCCCAGCTTGTTTTAAGCACGCGCCCATCGTCCAGCGACGGACGGGGTATATTCTTCGGCGTGACTTCGTTGATTATTGCCCGAAAGCGCGACGGGGGCGAGCTGAGCCGCGCGGAGTTGGAGCAAATCGTACTGGGCTATGTGCGCGGCGATGTGCCCGACTACCAGGTCGCCGCGTGGCTGATGGCGTGCTATCTGAACGGTTTGACAGACGCCGAGACACTCGCGCTCACCGAAATCATGGCGGCGTCGGGCGAGACTCTGGACCTGTCCAGCCTCGACGCGCCGACGCTGGATAAACACTCTACGGGCGGCGTGGGCGACAAGACGAGCCTCGTGCTGGTTCCGCTGCTGGCCGCAGGTGGCATCGTGCTCGCCAAGATGTCGGGGCGCGGGCTGGGCTTCACAGGCGGCACAGTGGACAAGCTGGAGAGTATTTCGGGCTACCGCACGGAACTGACCGCATCGGAGATGCTGGCACAGGTGCGACGCATCGGCTGCTGCTTAGCAGGTCAGTCGGCGAGCCTCGCCCCTGCCGACAAGCTCTTGTATGCTTTGCGTGACGCCACCGCAACCGTCGAGAGCATCCCCCTCATCGCCGCGAGTATCATGAGCAAGAAGTTGGCAGGGGGCGCGCACCATATCCTGCTCGATGTCAAGGTGGGCGCAGGGGCGTTTATGGAGACGCGCGACCGTGCCGAAGCGCTGGCGCGCGCACTGACACGCATCGGCGCGGGGGCAGGGAGGCGCACCCACGCCGTGCTGACCGATATGAGCCAACCGCTGGGCTACACCGTCGGCAACGCGCTGGAGGTGCGTGAAGCCATCGAGACGCTCCGCCCCGACGGACGCGCCCACCCACGCTTCCGCGCGTTGATAATCCATCTGGCGGCGCAAGCGTTCACGATGTGCGGATTGGAACCGAGCGTGGAGCAGGGCGTCGCGCGCGCGGAGAGGCTTCTGCGCTCAGGCGACGCGCTACGGAAGTTCCAACAGATGGTGGAGGCGCAAGGGGGCGACCCGCGCGTGGCGGAGAAGCCCGACCTACTACCCCGCGCCCCCCTCGTGGCAGAACATAGCGCACATCGGTCGGGCTATGTCGCGCAGATACACCCGCGTCAGGTTGCCCTGACTGCCTTGCAACTCGGCGCAGGCAGGCAGAGGAAAGAGGACACTATAGACCATGCGGTCGGAATCGAGGTGTTGAAAGCCGTCGGCGATCCCGTTGAAGCAGGCGAGCCTGTGTTCCGCATCCACGCACGCGCCAAAACGCAGCTCGCGCAGGCGCACGATACGCTCCACAACGCGCTGCGCATCGACCCTGAGCCTGTGGAGCCGATTGCGGTGGTCTTATCGTAGAGACGCCGCACGCTCATTCGGTATAATCTGGGCGGAGGGAACCGAAACATGGCATCGATACGCGATTTGATGGAGCAAAGCTTGCTGATGGGGCTGGGCGCGGTGTCGCTCACTCGGGAAACGGCGCAGAACTTGGTGGATGAGATGGTCAAGCGTGGGCAGGCACAACGCGAAGAGGCAGGCGACATGGTGGAGCAACTCGTGCAGCGTGGCGAGAAACAGCGCACTGCCCTGCGCCAACTCATCCGCGACGAGGTGCAGGAAGTGCTCCGCGAACTGCAGCTACCCACCCATGCCGACATGAAGTCGCTCGAGCAGAAGTTGGACGCTATCCTGCAGAAGCTGGACACTGCCCCTCAGGAGTAACGGATGCGCCCTTTCACGCGGCGTGTGCGCAGCCTGCAACGCTATCGCGAGGTCGTCAGCGTGCTGGCGCGCCACGGCTTCGGCGGCGCGCTGGAGTACCTCAGCGTCCACCGACGCCTCTCGCTTGGCAAAGGCGAGCTACGCGCCGCCCCTGAACCGCTGGAGTCGCCTGCGCAGCACCTGCGCGCTGCAATGGAAGAACTCGGCCCCACCTTTGTTAAGCTGGGGCAGATTCTTAGCACCCGCTCCGACCTGCTGCCCGAACCGTTCACGGAGGAGCTGCGTAAACTGCAGGACGATGTACCCGCCGACCCTTGGAGCGCGATGCGTCCAGTCATTGAGCAGCAGCTCGGTCGTCCGATAGAGGCGGTATTCGCCTCTATAGACCCGCACCCTATCGGCTCAGCATCGTTGTCGCAGGTCTACGCCGCTGAACTGCTGGATGGAACCCCTGTCGCCGTGAAGGTGCAACGCCCCCACATCCGCGAGGTGGTGGAGCTCGACTTGGAGATCCTGCACGACCTTGCCAGCCTCGCGCAGCGCACGCAATTCGGCGAGCTGTACGACCCTGAAACTGTCGCGGACGACTTCGCCTTCACCCTGCTCAGCGAGCTGGACTACCGCCGTGAGATGCGCAACGCCGAACAGTTCCGCCACAACTTCGCCCATGTGCCCGAAGTGCATATCCCCCAGTTCTACCCCGACTATTGCACGGAACGGCTACTGGTGATGGAACGCTTAGAAGGCATCAAGGTAGACGATGTGGACGCGCTCCGTGCCGCAGGACACGACACCCGCGCCATCGCCCGCAACGCCTCGCGCCTGATTATCCAAGAGGTGCTGGAAGACGGCTTCTTCCACGCCGACCCCCATCCGGGCAACTACCTCATCCTGCATGATGGGCGCATCGGCGCGCTGGATTTCGGGATGGTGGGCGTGCTGAACGAAGATGACCGCCTGCACCTCACCCGCCTCTATATCGCGATTGTGCGTATGGACACCCACGCCATCCTGAATGTGTTTGCCCGAATGGGCGCGTTCACGCGCTACACCGACCGCGCGAAGCTCGCTCGCGCCGCCGAGCGCGTCATCAATAAGTATCGTGGACGCACCCTCAAGGAAAGCCGCTTCAGCGAGTTCTGGAGCGACCTGACTGGACTGTGCCGACACTATCATCTGCGCCTGCCCAGTAATCTGTGGTTGGTGGGCAAGACGCTGGTGATGTTGGAAGGCATCGGCCGGCAGTTAGACCCCGACTACGACCTGTTTGATGTGTCCAAGCCGTTCGTGCGCCAGCTGAGCAAGACGGCGTGGCTGCCGTCGCTAACCGCGCAAGAGGTGGTGGAGCAGGTGGACACTTGGCGATACCTCCTGCGCGAGATGCCCGCGATGCTCATGCAGTGGCTACAAAGCGTGGAGCGCGGCAAAGTGCCTGTGGAAGCACAGATTGGCGCAACGCAAGAGACACTCGACCGACTGGACACGATGGTGACCCGCCTGTCGCTAAGCATGCTGACCGCAGCGTTCATTCTGGGGCTGGCTCTGCTACTGCCCGCCACCCGCGACATCCCTTACGGTGCGACGCTCACGATTATCGGCTTCGTCGGCGCAACCGTGCTGGGCGTGTGGCTGCTGGTGTCCATCCTTAAGAGAAGGCACTAAAAGCCCCTGCTCCTGATTGGCTCAGTTGACGACCTGCGGCTCGGACGCCTCCATACGCTCCAACAGTATCTCCGCGATGTCTTTCACGGGCACGGTGTCGTCTTTGGTTTTGATGCTGTCGGAGACCATGATCATGCAGAAGGGGCACCCCACGGCGACGGTGCGTGCGCCTGTTTTGAGCAGCTCCTCTGCACGGATGACGCCAGGGCGTTCGTGGGGCAGTTCGTCCATCCACATGCGTCCGCCGCCTGCACCGCAGCAGAAGGTGCGGTCGCGACGGCGTTCAGGCTCGCGCAGGTCGGCTCCTGCGGCGTCCAGCACGGCGCGTGGGGCGTCGGCAATCTTGTTCACTCGCGCCAGGTAGCACGGGTCGTGGAACACCACGCCGCCGTTCGCCTCGGTGGGCACGCGCGGCAGCCTACCCTGCTGAATCAGCTCTGCCAGCAGCTGGGAGTGATGGATGACCTCAAAAGTCGCGCCGAACTTCCGATACTCGTTCTTAATCGTGTGCAGGCAGTGGGGGCACATCGTGACGATGCGGCGCGGGTTCACCTGCCGAAGTGTTTCGACATTCTGCATCGCCAGCTCTTGGAACAGCAGGTCTTCACCGAGTCGGCGTGGGGTGTCGCCGGTGCATCGCTCTTCGGGACCCAGCACGGCGAAGTTGACGCCGGCGCGTTGCAGGAGCTTGACAATCGCGCGTGCGATTTGCTGACCGCGCCCGTCGTAGGCGCCCGCGCAACCGACCCAGAACAGGATTTCGAAGTTCGGGTTCTCGCGCACGGTGGGCACATTCAGCCCCTGCGCCCACTTCATGCGTTCGCCAATCGGCAATCCCCATGGGTTGGACTGCGTCATCGTGCGCTGGAGCGTGCCTGCGGCGGTTCCGCGCAGGTTGCCCTCCGCCACGCGATGGCGGCGCATCTCCATAATCAGCGTGGGGTGTTCAATCAGCACGGGGCACTCGTTGTTGCACGCGCCGCAGGTGGTGCAGGCGAACAGCTCCTCGTCGCTGATGACTTGGGTGAGGTCGTCGCCTTTGCCGTTCGCCATCGCGTCGCGCAGCTTCTCCACGATGCGTTTGGGGTTGAGCGGCTTGCCTGTGGCGTAAGCGGGGCAGACGCGCTCGCAGCGTCCGCAGCCCATACAGGCGTCGAGGCTCATCAGGTGCCAGCGCGAGAACTCGCTTATCGAGTTGACGCCGATACGCCCCGTCTGCTCCACGCGCTCCAAACTCTCGATGCTGGGCGTGTTGGGCAGGTAGTTGGGCTTGTAGTAGGCGACAATCGGCGCGAGGAACCAGTGGCGCAGGCGCGTGAAGGGCAACACCGCGAACCAACTCGCGATGGAGAGCGCATGGAACCACCACCAGAGCCGATAGCCGCTCACCGAGAGGCTCTCAAACAGCGGCGCGAAGGTGTACCCCACGAACGACCACACCTGCGCATACTGGGGACGCGGCG
>JARJMV020000299.1 GCA_029335935.2 bacterium | reverse complement strand
GTGTTTCGTCGGCGGGACGCCGACGCTACGGTGGGAGGGTGCGTCGGCGCAACCAGAAGATTCCGCAGCGCAAGCACTGCCTTCCAATCTGTAAAGTGTCATCAATCCGCGCGGGCTATCGGCTCGAAGTGGCAGCTGAAGTGGCGTAGGAACGGCGTCTGCCAAGTGATTCGGTATCCTTTTAGCTGCTCGCGGCGGCGGTGCGCCTTGAGTATCACCTCCACCACATAGTCCACATGGCTTTGCGTGTAGACGCGGCGGGGGATGGCAAGACGCACCAGTTCGCGCGGGGCTGGCGTCTCTATGCCTGTGTCGGGGTCGCGCGTGGCGAACATCACCGAGCCGATTTCGCAGCTGCGCACACCCCCCAAACGATACAGCTCCACCGCCAGCGACTGCCCCGGAAACTGCAGCGGCGGGATGTGGGGGAGCATGCGCCCTGCGTCGATGTAAATCGCGTGTCCCCCTGGCGGCTGTACAATCGGCACGCCCTCGCGGGCGATATGTTCGCCCAAGTAGCGCGTGGAGGCGAGGCGATACTCCAAGTAATGTGTCTCTAACACCTCACGCAGCCCTATCGCAATCGCTTCCAGATCGCGCCCTGCCAAGCCGCCGTAGGTGGGGAAGCCCTCCGTGAGGATGAGCAGCTCCTTCTCCTGTTGCGCGAGCTGGTCGTCGTTGGTGCATAAGAAGCCCCCGATGTTCGCTAAGCCATCCTTTTTGGCGGACATCGTGCAGCCGTCGGCGTAGGAGAAGATTTCGCGGGCAATCTCCAGCGGGGTTTTGTGGGCATAGCCTGGCTCGCGCAGCTTGATGAAGTAGGCGTTCTCGGCGAAGCGGCAGGCATCGATGTAGAAGGGGATGTTATGTTGTCGACAGAGCGCGCTGACCGCGCGGATGTTCGCCATCGAGGCGGGCTGACCGCCGCCTGAGTTGTTAGTGAGCGTCATCATCACCAGAGGAATGTTCGCCGCGCCCACCTCCGCAATCAGCCGCTCCAGCCCCTCCACATCCATGTTGCCCTTGAACGGGTGCGGGGTAGCGGTGTCGGCCAGCTCGGCACAAGGCAAGTCGACCGCGCGTCCGCCGCGATACTCGATATTGGCGCGGGTGGTGTCAAAGTGCGTATTGTTCGGGATCACGCTGCCGGGCTTGCACAGCAGGGCGAACAGGATACGCTCTGCCGCGCGACCCTGATGCACGGGGATCACATGTTTGAAGCCGAAGATGTCGCGCACGGTCTCCTCAAACAGATAGAAGCTGCGGCTCCCTGCATACGACTCGTCGCCGCGCATGACGCCTGCCCACTGCGCACTGCTCATCGCCGATGTGCCCGAATCGGTGAGCCAGTCGATCATCACATCCTCGGCGGGGATCAGAAAGAGGTTATAGTATGCGCGCTCTAAGATTGCCTCGCGCTCGGCGAGCGTCGTGAGGCGTATCGGCTCCACTGCCTTGATTTTGAACGGCTCGATGATGGTGCGAAACATCCCGAATGTGCAGTGTACCCCAAACACCATGTGGATTTTACTTGCTTGGGGCGTCAGCGCGTGTGGAAAGTACCTGCGGGGAGGATGCGACCTATGAATCGAGTGTGGGGATTGTTGTGCGCAACCTTAAGCATATGGGGAGTTAGCATCGCTGATGTGCCCGATAGCGCAGTTCGCACGCCGAACGGCATGCTGTGCGCAGGCACGACCTTTCAGTTGCAAGCAACGGCGAGCATCGGCAATCAGCTCGCTGCGATTTCTGACGGGGCGCAAGTGCGCGTGGGACAGGTAGTGCGCTGGAAGTGGCAGGTGGAGTCGCCCGTGGGGCAGTCGGTGGTATCGGGCGTCAACTCTGAAGCAATTTTTCGCGTGCGAATCACCAACGACGGCAACGGCTGGGATTGGCTGAACTTGAACCTCGCGTCGGTGGAAACTGTGGAGACGCCCACTTGGACAGTGGAGCTACGCGAGAGCGCGACAGGCGTCTGGCAGAGCAGCCGCGCGCTGCCCAACGGGCAGGGCAGTCCCATCAATCCAGGCGACGACATCTTCTACCTGATGCGCATACGTCCGCCAGGGGGCTCCATCCCAACCGATGGCGTGTGGGCGCAGATGCGAGCAACCACCAGCGACAACCGTTTCGAGGCGGTTCTGGGCGAGTTTGTGGCGGGCGCGGTGCGCGGCGCAAATGTGGCAGCGCGTGCATGGTGCTGGAGCCAACATATGCAGTTCGTCGCGCCGATACTCTACGATGGGCGTCTCCTCTGGATGGGAACCGACACGAACACGAACAATACGGTCATTTTCTACACGCGCGACCGACTCCGCGAAACCACAGGCGGCGGATTAGGAAACGAGCGACTGACGGGGCGCACGCTACGCAACTTCCGCCCGACTGGCTTCAGCGTCGCGCTGGGGAACAGCTGGTTCGTGGGGAGTGGGAACCAACTCGTGCGTTTGGATATTACCGAAGCGCAGAACGCCACGGCAACAACGCCTGTGGTGTTTCCTGTGGAGTTTCCGTCGGGCGTTGCGCCGCGCTTAGATGTTGAGCCTGTGGTGTTCAATCGGCGTCTGTATGTGGCAGGCAGCGACGGACGGCTCTATGCGTTCCGAGAAGACGGGCAACGGCTGGGCTATAGCGCCGCGATACCCGCCCGCTATGGCGCCATCAGCACGAACATCGCGCACATAGGACGCATGTTCTATGTGGGGACTCAGAACGGCTGGCTGGTGCAGATCGACGCGCTGACGGGTAGCTTGCGCACGGCGCGACGGCTCTCTCCCGTGCAGCCCGTTCATAGCCTCGCGCCCACCGCACTGGGACGCGCCCTCGTCGTGCGTGTGGGCAACCGTACCGTGCTGGGCGTCAACCCTAACCAGTTGAGCGTGCTGTGGCAGCGCACAGTGAACGAGGATATCGTCTCGCCTGTGAGCGTATCGCCCCATCAGGAGGTCGCCGCCTTCCTGACCCAGTCGGGTGGGTTGCATGCGATTCACACGCGCATGGGCGTCAGCCTAGGACACTACCCGCAAAGCATCTTTGGCGACCAGGCGATACGCCGCGCGACAATCGGCTTCGCTCGCCGTGAAGACCGCAGGACAACCTATGTCTATGTGCTGGCGCAACGCGACACAGGCGACCCGAACCAACACCAAGCGCTGTTCCGCGCCGTGACGCTGGAGAACCCCTACAACCGCCTGGAGTTCGGGGAGCAGACGCTCCATAGCGGCTCGGAGTATTTGCCCGTGATGGGGTTCACAGGCAACACTGTTGGGGATTACTGCCTAATCGCCTCGCGTCGCGCCGATGGATACGGGGGCACTGTCGCTGCGATTCCGCTGCGATAGGTAGGATTCGGCGGACAGCAATCTGCGCGCAGGGGGAACCGTGAAGCGTTCTCGGCTCCCCCTTGCTTGCGGGGTAACCATGAAGGATGGGGGCAGGGTGGTTGGGGCAGTCCTGTCCAAACCCTATCAGGTGCGAGGCCATTCCTGGCGTCGCAAGGTTCA
>JARJMV020000285.1 GCA_029335935.2 bacterium | reverse complement strand
GTTTCGGGTTAGGGCTGGCGGCGGCGTTGATGGCGCGTGCGCGCGTAGCGACTTTCCCGACCTTCGCGTTGCCGTTGGTGTGGTTATTGGCGTTGGCGGCGTTCGGATTGACTCTGCCTGCCGAGCCTGCGCCCTACTTTCAGGCGGGGGGCGCGTTGGGCTGGGGGATACTGACGGCGTCGGGGTTGTGGCTGATGGGCGCGTTTGTCGGCAGTCGGCTACACTACGAGTGGCTGGGTGTGCTGTTGCCCCTTGTTGCGCCCGTGCTGGTGCTGATGCTCGTGCCCGATAATCTCCTGCCTGCGCTGTGGGGTGTCGGAATTGCGACTGGGCTGATGTGGGTGTTGTTGCGAGGGGCATGGGAGTTATTGGAAGGCGTTGCGCTGAGCGTGCTGGCGCTGAGCTGGACGACTGGGTTGTCGGTCCCTGCGGACGCGCCGCGCTGGTTCGGGGTCTGTCTGGCAGGTTCAGGTGTTGCGGCGTTCGGTATAGCGACGCTGCTGGCGCGGGTGGGGCGCAGCGGATGGCGCGTCAGCTACATCTTGCTATTCGGCGGGTTCGCGCTGACGGCAGTGGGCTATCGGCTCTCAGGTTCGGACGCGCCGTGGCTGGAGTTGGTGCTGCTGACGCTGGTCGCGGCTACATTAGCGCGCGGGCTATCGGGCAGTGAGGTCTGGTCGCGTTACGCGCTGCTGGTGTGGGTGGGCTTGCTGACGGCGGCGTTCGCGACGATGCGTGGCTTCGGGCTGGCGGTCTGCGCGTTGATGACGGCGTTGCACGCGCTGGTGATGGGGTATCAGGCGTCCACGCGCACCACCGCCCAGGAGAACGCACTCTACTTAGCGGGCGCGCTGCTGTTGGTGAGCGTGTTGGGCTTCCGACTATTCACGCTGAGCTATCCCCTGCGTTCGCCCCGCGCTGATTTGTATCTCTATTTCACTTTGGCGGCGTTCCTGATTGCGCTTGTCGGGCTGGGTGCGCTGGCGCTGTGGTGGAGCAATCGCGGCGAGCGTTCCCCACTGGGGCGCAGTATGCTCGCTGGGTTCTGGGCGGCAGCGGCGCCACTCGCACTGACTGCCATCTTCACCGAGCGTGCGGCAGCAGGCTGGACAGCGGGCGCGTTGGGCGCATCGCTTAGCGCGTATCTGTACGGCAATCGCCTGTTCCACTGGCTCGCGCCGCTTAGCCTGCTCGGATTGATTATCCTGTTGCCGTTGGGTAGCGTCGCTGCCACGCTTGCCGATTCGCCGCGCACAACGCGGATTGGCATCGCCATCGGGCTGACCGTCGCGCTGGCAATCACAGCCGTGGCGATTGCTTGGCTCGACCGTCGCTCCGAGACGGATTAGGCAAATTGTCGGAGGTAGTCGCCGTAGCGATACAGTGCGCTACGGGCGCGTTCCAATCGCCCGATGAGCGCGCCCTCATCGTGGCGCAGGATCTCATCCAAGGTCTCCGCGACAAACAGCGCCTCCATCGCGTCCGTCGGCGTGCCGCAGACCCGCATGCCGAACTCCGCATCGCTGGGTTCGAGGTTCATATGCGCGGTAATGTAGGGTTTAAGGGGTGGGTAGGCACGTTGCAACCAACGGCGAAGCTCGGTGTACTGCTGTTGGAACGGCTCACCCTCGCCAGCGAACGCCGCATCGCAAATCAGTTCCGCCAACTGCTCGAAACGGTCGTAGTACTGCGCCAGCAACTCGCGCTGCTCTGCCACTGAGAACTCCACTTGAATGCCGCGCCAGTGCCGAATCTGTTCGCGAACCGTCTCTGGCAGTGATTGTACCAGTACACCTGCACGAAGGAATGCCACTCGTATCGCTGCCTGCGCCTGCTGTCGCCTTTCCCAGACGCCTTGCGCCCATGTGCGCGCCCGTAGCAAAAATCCCATCCATAGCCTCCTTTGCAGCCATTATACCCCAATTGGTCCCAGTGTGATTTCAATCACAGACATCGCCGCCGCCGTTCGCGCATACTATAGTCGCGTGGGAAGTTCCGCGCAAAAAACGACAGGAGGTTCAATATGCCTACGATTGTAGATATCGCGGTACAGGCAGGTTCGTTCAATACGCTCGTTCAAGCCGTTCAGGCGGCAGGTCTGGTGGAGACGCTGAGCGGCGAGGGTCCGTTCACTGTGTTTGCCCCGACGGATGAGGCGTTCGCTCAGATTCCGCAAGATACGCTGCAAGCCGTGCTGGCGAACAAGGAGCAGCTCACGGCAATTCTGACCTACCATGTGGTGCCAGGCAAGCTGATGGCGGCGGATGTCGTTCGCAGCAGCCAGCTGCAGACGGTGCAGGGTCAGAGCATTACCGTCAGCACTGAGGGCGGCGTGAAGGTGGACGACGCCAATGTGGTTCAGACCGACATCGAGGCGGACAACGGCGTCATCCATGTGATTGACAAGGTTATTATGCCCAAGTAAGCAACCGATCACCTCGCAACTCGTAGGGTGGAGAGGGGCGTCTCTCCACCCGCTTTTTTTAGGCGGCAAAGTTCAACTGGTTGGTCATGATTTGGAAGGGTCGGAGGTCTTTGAGGATGACGGATTTGCGGTTGGTGGCGAGCCAGCCTTTGCGCGCCCACCGTCCGAGCGTGCGACTGACCGCCTCACGGCTCGCACCCACATAGTCGGCAATCTCTTGGTGGGTGAGGTGGATTTCGATGCCGTCTTCCACTTGCTCGCCGACGGTCTGCGCCAGTCCCATCAGGGCGTGTGCCACGCGCTGACTGAGTTTGAGCCGACTGATGTGGAACACACGCTCTTCCGATTGGCGGATTCGCTCGGCTAAGTTGCGCAGCAGCGCGAGCGCGAAGTCGGGATACTCACGCAGCAGCCGTTCGAACTGTTCGGCGGAGAGGTAGCGCACTTCGGTTGGCTCCAGCGCCTCCACAGTTGCGCGTATCCAGTGTCCTGTGAGGATGGTCGTTTCGCCGAACGAGTCGCCCTCGCCCAGTATCGCGTAGGTGAGCGCGCTGCCGTCGGGCGCGATGGTGTAGACCTTCATCAACCCTTTCTCCACGACCCACCAGCCGCCCGGCTCGCGCCCCAACTCCAAACGCTCGCCCGGGTTATAATGCACTGCCAACATGCGGCTCATGATTTCGTGTGCTTCGTCCTCGCTGAGCCACTGAAACGGGCTGGTTTTTACCAGCGCCCACTTGGTAGTCATAGCAGCTTCACCTCGCTGGTTGAGTCTACCTTGCTGCGGGGAGGTGATACGCGACGATGCGCCACAAGGCAACTATAGTATACCCAATCACAGGGTATAATCACGCGCCGTGTTAAGACCTGACCACCGCTTGGCGATTCTGATGCACGAGGGCATTCGCGGCAATTTCGGGAAGACAGGGCTGGGCTTGCTGCGCTACAGTTTGAACCCGATTGTCGCGGTGATTGACCGCGAGTGCGCGGGTCAGTCGTTGCGCGCGCTCACAGGCATCCCACGCGATGTGCCGATTGTGGCGTCGGTACAGGAGGCGATGGCGTATCGCCCTGAGGTGCTGGCGATTGGGATTGCCCCGTCGGGCGGCGCGCTCCCCCCCGACATGTGGCGCGAGGTGCGCACGGCGGTCTTGGCTGGGCTGAACCTCATCAACGGGATGCACATGCCGCTTGCGAAGCACCCCGACTTGGAACCCTTCCTGCACAGTTGCCAGTGGATTTGGGATGTGCGCAAAGAGCCGCCAGGACTAAGCATCGGGTCGGGTAAAGCGCGCTCTTTGAGTTGCAAGCGCGTGCTGACCGTCGGCACGGATATGGCGGTCGGCAAGATGACCGTGAGCATCGAGATGCACCGCGCCTGCCTGCAGCAAGGCGTCCGCTCGCGCTTTCTGGCGACGGGGCAGACGGGCATTATGATCGAAGGCGACGGCGTCGCGCTGGACGCCGTGCGGGTGGATTTCGCCTCAGGCGCGGTCGAGAAGTTCGTGTGCGAGCTGGCAACCGACGCCGAGATAGTTCACATCGAGGGTCAGGGCGCGCTGACAAACCCCGCCTCCACCGCCACACTGCCGCTGCTGCGTGGCGCCCAGCCCACGCACCTGATTCTGGTGCATCGCGCAGGGCAGACGCACATTCGCACCTTCCCCGATGTAGCCATCCCGC
>JARJMV020000284.1 GCA_029335935.2 bacterium | reverse complement strand
CGAGCTATCTTAAGCTCGCATGCCCGATTTTCCGAACACCTTCCCTACCTCATGCATTCGGAGGTCCGCGCGTGGTATAATCAGGGTGCGCGTGGGGCGGTAGCTCAGCTGGGAGAGCGCTAGAATCGCACTCTAGAGGTCGGGGGTTCGAATCCCCTCCGCTCCACCACCAATCTGTTGTGAGCTTCCGACGCCAACCTACTACCGATTGTGGAGCGTCCCACTTCGCCCTGTGTGAATCTAATGGCTTACCCATCATCTTGCCTCCTTGCCTGCCCAAAGCGGGACAGGCTCCCTGAATGATGGGCTTCTTGCAGGGGGTAGGAGTTTCGCGGGGGGAAGGCGAACCTTCTCTCGTTACCGTATCCTACCTGCACCATTCCGCGCTCCACAAAACTCTAAATTTTTCCTGTAGGAATTCCTTTCGCTTCGGGGAATCTCTTTAGTGAGCGATCATGCCTCATAGAAAATCGCTGGAAAGCCGACGACGCACTCTGGTTGAGACGCCGTTGTTCAACCTGAAGTTCATGCCGAGCTTGCTGCTGTTGCCAGATAGTTTACATATCTACCGTGCAACAGACGCCGCTGCGCAGACGCTTGGCTACACCCACGAACAGCTCCGTCAAATGACTCTGTACGACCTGCTGGTGGAAGACAGATCCACCGTGGATGACACCCTCACTCGCGCCCGCACGGCTCCGCCGTTTGTGCTGACCGTTCGCCGTCCCGACCGCGAGGAGCGCATTATCGAGGGGATCGTGCATCTGCTGCCTGAGTATGAATTGCTCTACCTGAGCTTTGCAGACCTCACGGGGCTACATATGGTCGTGCGCCTCAGCAATCGGCTTGCGACGGCGTCGCCAAGCGCGACGGGCGTGGCGTTCATGAACGAGATGACACGGCTCATCTCGCAGGCCTGGGGCGGCGTGCATGTCTATGTCGGACGGCTGGTGAACAATACAGCGTTGCAGGGTGTGGCATATGCGGTGGCGGGCGAGACGCGCGAGCCACCCAACTACGCCCTTGCGGATACCCCATGTGAGAATGTTGTGGTAGGCGGCGTCTGTTTCTACCCGCGCAGCGTGCAGACGATGTTCCTCCGCGATTCCGACCTGCAGAAGATAGGGCTGGAAAGCTATCTGGGCGCACCCCTGCGCGACCCGTTCGGACGCACTATCGGCATCTTCTGGGTTGCAGATACAAAACCCTTACCCAATCTACGCCCCCTCCGAGACATGTTCAGCGTACTGACCGTGCGCGTGGCGCATGAGCTAATGCGCATCCAAGCAGAGGCGGAAGCGCAACGCCTGCGCGAGCAGCTGATACAGGCGCAGAAGATGGAGAGCGTCGGTCGCATGGCAGGTGGCTTGGCGCACGACTTCAACAACCTGCTGACCGCGATGCTTGGCTATGTGGAGCTTGCGCAGAGCGCCCTCGCCCAAGACCACCCTGCCTACGCATTTCTCAATAACGCAATCTTAGCTGTCGAGAAAGCGTCGGAAGTCACTCGCCAACTGATGGCGCTCGCGCGTCAGCAACCGATGCAGCGACGCCCACTGAACCTCAATACGGTGGTGCAAGAGGCGCTCCAAATCGCATCTTCGTGGCTACTCCCCAACATTCAAGTGCAGACCTATCTCAGCGACGCGCTCTGGCTTACAGAAGCCGACCACGCCCAGCTGATGCAGGTGCTGCAGAACCTGCTCCTGAACGCCCGCGACGCTATCCCCGAAACAGGCGGCGTGATTACTATCGAGACCCAGAACGTCCGCTTAGATGAAGCCTACACACGCGCTCACTACGAGGTGGTTCCGGGCGACTATGTGATGTTGATGGTCTCCGACACAGGCGTCGGTATGCCGCCACAAGTGCGCGAGCGGATCTTCGAGCCGTTCTTCACGACCAAGCCGCGCGGGCAGGGCACGGGGCTGGGGCTGTCGATTGTATATAGCATCGTGAAGCAGTCTGGTGGGCATATCTGGGTCTACAGCGAGGCGGGCAAGGGCACGACCTTCAAGGTCTACTTGCCACGTGCCTACGACCGTGCACCACTCGCACCCGCAGAACGCCCCATCCCGACGCCGCCGCCGCGTGGCAACGAGACGCTCTTGGTGGTGGAAGACGAGCCGGGCGTGCTGGAGGTCGCCACAGAAACGCTCCGGCAGTACGGCTACCGAGTATTGACCGCCCAATCGCCTCCAGAGGCGTTGCAAATCGCGCAGAACCTCGGCGAGCCAATCCACTTGCTCATCACCGATGTCGTCATGCCTGTAATGAGCGGACGCGAACTCGCCGACTACATCCAACAGCGGCTGCACCCCAACATCAAGGTCCTCTATGTATCGGGCTACACCGAGAACACGATTGTCCATCACGGGGTGCTGGAACCAGGCGTGAACTTCCTGCCGAAGCCCTACACGCCGACCCAGCTCGCGCAGAAGGTGCGCGAAGTGCTGGACCGACCCGCCCCGTAGGAGCCTGCTTGCCGAGCGCGAATCATCAGGCTGCGACGGAGACGACAGATGCATACAGTTGGGCTACGCAACCTCGCGACACACGGCGCACTCTTACTGCTGCTGGCGCTGTATATGCTGCCGATTCTGTGGATGCTCTCCACATCGCTCAAGCCCGACGAGGAGCTGTTCACCGAGACGATTCGTTGGGTTCCGCAACATGTGGCGTGGACGAACTATCAGCACGCGCTGACCACCTTCCCGTTCTGGCTCTACCTACGCAACACGCTGGTGATTGCCACTCTGACGGCGTTGGGCGCGGTGCTGAGTTGCCTACCGCCTGCGTATGCATTTGCGCGGATGCGCTGGCGCGGGCGCAACTTCTGGTTCTGGGCGATGCTCAGCACGCTCATGTTGCCGCCGCAGGTCACGCTGTTGCCCGTGTTCCTGCTGTTCCGTTGGCTCGGCTGGGTGGACACCTTCTTGCCCCTGATTGTGCCCGCGTTTTTGGGCAACGCCTTCCTCATCTTTCTGTTGCGCCAGTTCTTCATCACACTCCCCCAAGAGCTCATCGACGCCGCGCGGCTGGACGGCTGCGGCGAGTGGATGATACTCTGGCGTCTGGTCGCGCCGATGGCGAAGCCCGCAGTGGCGACGGTCGCGCTCTTCTCGTTCGTGTGGGCGTGGACCGACTTTATGGGACCGCTGATTTACCTCAACGACGCCAGCAAGTTCACCTTGGCGGTCGGACTGCAGTATTTTCTGGGTCGGCATGGGGAGCAGTGGAATTTGCTGATGGCGGCGGCGACGGTGATCACGGCGCCGCTGGTGGCGCTGTTTCTCCTCACGCAGCGCGCCTATGTGCGCGGCATCACCCTCACGGGGCTGAAAGGGTAGAATCGATTCGGGGCTATGATTGCGCCGCGATGGTGGTTCGACCTCCAGCAGTATCGTGAACGGCTCCAGCAGTATTCGGACGAGGAGCTGCTGGATGTCTATTTTCACATCCACCCTGTGCGGTATCAGTCGCACTATTTATGCGTGTTGCGTGAGTTGCGTCGTCGTGGGCTGAAGCCACAGATTGCGCATCGCCCATTTGCCGACTTGCGCTGGGATTTGCCGCAGTGGGTGCGTGCGCTGGGCTGGCTGGGTCGTGCGCCGTGGGGTTCGCGCGCCGCGTATGGCGCGCTGACGCTGCTGCTCGCGCTGGCGCTCACGGGCGTGTTGCTCGCGCCGCTGTGGATTGCACTGACGCTGATACGGTTCTTAGACCCGTTCACGGCGTTTCTGATGGTGATGGGC
>JARJMV020000281.1 GCA_029335935.2 bacterium | reverse complement strand
CTACGCACCCCCAGCGTCTTGTCTGCGTTTTTTCGTCAGCGAGACGCTGACGCTACGAACCCCCAGCGTCGAGTCGGCGTTTTTTCGTAAGCGAGACGCTGACGCTACGGCTCGTACCCATCCCCGTAGCGTCGGGCGTCCCCGCCGACGAACCGCGCTGGAACCTAAACCTCTGCAACGCCGTAGTCGAATTCAGGAGGTAGATAGCATGCAACCGAATGTTGGAGGCATCGACCGTGTCTTGCGTATCGTGTTGGGTGCGGTGCTCATCGGCTGGGGCGTGTTCGCGCAGAGCTGGTGGGGCGTAATTGGCGTTCCGATTCTGCTTTCGGGGCTAATCGGGCAGTGCTTCGCCTATAAACTGTTCGGGATTTCCACCTGCAAATTGAAGTAGGTCATTTGGCGCGACGACAGGGTGTTGTGATAGATAGTTGGTGCGACGACATTCCTGTCGTCGCACCAAGGAGGTTAGCGTTGCACGCGCTTGATGGTGCAGCCGAACGCGCGTGTCTCTTTCACTTCAGGGTCGCGCCCCGCGAGTATCGCATCGAGCGCGTTCTTCAGGTCGCGTTGGCTCACACGCTGCGGATTCTGACTGTCGTCGATGCGCCCGTGGTAGCGTAGCACGAAGTTGGAATCCAGCACGAACACTTCGGGGGTCACCTTCGCGTCGTACATATCGGCGACCTTATTGCCCTCATCCTTCAGCACGGGGAAGATGAAGCCCTTCTTTTGGGCGTGTTCGGTCACCTCCGTTGCAGGCTCGATGTTGTTGGAGTTGATGCCGATGAACATCACGCCTTTGGGCATATACTCTTTCGCGAGGTTCGCCATGCGCTCGTCGTAGTCCAGCGACACGGGGCAGCGCGTGGCAATATACATAATCACGATAGCCTTCTTGTCTTTGATGTCGTAGAGGGTGACCTCTTTGGGCAGTTCCTCGCGTGGGTTCATGTTCGGCAGGGTGAAGTTGGGCGCGCGCTTGCCGATAGCGGGCTTTTCGGGCGCGGCGGTTTGGGTCGTGCCGCCGTATTGCGCGCGCGCGTTGAAGTACGCCAGCAGCTCGTCGGCGTGATTGCTCGTACCTGCCTTCTCGAACACCTTCTCGATGGTTCCGTCGGGTGCAATCACATAGGTTGTTCGGCTCGCGAAGCCTGCGGTGGTGCGCACGCCGTAGGCTTCCGCCACTTTACCGTCGGCGTCTGCCAACACGACCTGTCGGAGGTTGTGCTGCTTGACGAAGTTCGCTTGCGTCTCTGCCGTGTCGACGCTGATAGCGAACACGACGGCGTGGCGGCTGAGCTTATCGTACTGGTCGCGCACGGCGCAGTTTTGCGCGGTACAGCCAGGAGTATTGGATTTCGGGTAGAACATCAGCACGACGCGCTTGCCCTGATAGTCGCTGAGGCGATAGGTGTTGCCGTCGCTGCCGGTGAGGGTGAAGTCGGGGGCTTTTGAACCTTCTTTCAGAGGCGTAGAGGAGAACACGATGCTCCACACGCCCCACAACAGGATACCGATGGTGAACGGGATCGCCCACCAGAAGCGGTTGCGCTTCTGCATAACTGACACCTCCTATAAGGTTTTAGACGCGCGGCGTCGCGCGCGGTTCAAAGTATACCCGATTAGCGTCGGGGGGCAAGTTTCGAGAGCGCGAGTCGCATGAGCGTCTGCTCATCGGCGTCGGGCTGCTCGCTGAGGGCGGCGTTGAGGGCGGCGTGCGCCTCGCGACGGTTGTAGCCCAGCTGCACTAAGCCGTCGGCGAGTGCGTCGAGGTCGACTGTGCTGGTGCGCGTCGCGGCCACAAGTCGCTCCACTTGACGCTCGAAGGCGAGGTGCGCGACCTTATCGGCGAGCTCCAGCGCGAGCCGCTCCGCCAACTTCGCGCCGACGCCCGGCAGCGACTTCAGGTAGCGTGTGTCCTTGCGAGCAATCGCGCGGGCGAGCGCCCCTATATCGGATGCGCCCATCATGTTCAACGCCAAGCGCGGTCCCACCCCACTGACCGTGATGAGCAGGTCGAACAGGCGGCGTTGGGCGGGTTCCAGAAAGCCGAAGAGCATCAACCCTTCCTCTTCGTGGAAGAGGGTGCGGATATGCAGTGCGACGGTCTCGCCCAGCGGCGGGAGTTGCTCCTTGAGGTTGGGCGGCAGGCGCACTTCGTATCCCACGCCGCCCACATCGATGAGCGCAAAGTTCTCCTCCACGCTGAGCAGCACGCCGCGGATTCGTCCAATCATCACAGAGCCGTTCGCTCCCCCCTTGCGGGTGTTTCGTGGGGTGGGCGTGGTTCAGGGCGCAGGCAGCACGGGCACGAACAGCATCGCCATCAGCATATCCATCGCGCGCGGGGGTTCGGGCGGCGTGAGGCTCGTGACTCGGTTCGGGTCGAGTTGCGCGGCGCGTCGGATGGCTTGGTCTGCCTCGCGCACCTTGCGTAGCTCGGTGTAGATGTAAGACGCGCCCACCTGTGCCCAAGCCGTCTCGCGCGCGGTCTCCAAGGCTTTCCCCAGCGCGGCTTCGGCGCGTTGGAGCGTCTCGGCGTCGGGGCGATTGCCGTCGCGTTTGGTCGTGTACGCCTCCAGCGCGTAGCTTAGCGCGATGCCCAGATGCGCCGGTGCATAGTTCGGACGCGCCAGAAGCGCGACCTCGAACCACTCACGCGCGGTCGCCAGCAAATCCTCCTCGCCTGGGCGCAAGCCGTCGATGAGGTTCAGCATGCCGCGCAGCTGATAGGCTTCCGCCATCAGAGGGTCTAAATCTACCACACGCCAGAAAGCGTCTTTGGCGCGGTCGAACTCACGGTTGTTGACGAAGCTCCAGTAGCGCATGAAGGCGACTTGGGGGGTGTTGTCGCTCAGCCCTTGCGCTTGGGCGGCGAGTCTACCGACTGTGCTGGCGCGTCGCCCCAGCATCGCCAAGTTCGCCTGTGCCGCGAGCAACGCGCGCGACTCCTTATCGATTTTCTCCGCCTCAGCGAAGGCGCGCTCCTGCTCGCGCGTCTCGTTGAGCAGTGCCGCAGCCAGCCCGCGAATCGCGTAGGTGTAGTCGTTGGCAACGCCGCGCCGCATCGCTGTGTTGGTCATCACAATCACATCGCGCCAGCGTCCTGCATACAGATAGGCATAGGCGAGCATATTCAGGAAGCGCGGGTTGCTCGGCTCACGCTCGACCAGTAGGAGCAGGTCGTTGATGGTCGCACTCGCTTGACCCTCGGCAATCTGCAGCAGGGTGCGGTTCAGCACGGCGTCGGGCGCTTGCGAGTCGGCGACGGTTTTGAGGCGCATCTGGTTGATTTTATGTTGCGCCTCGATAGCGTTGCGCAGCAGTTCGCGCTCGTTGCGAGCGTTTCGTGCGCGGCGCAGGCTCGCTGCCACACGCAGCTCCTGCGTCTCGATCGAGTCGGGATAGAGTCGGGCGAGGTCTTCCACGGCGTCGTCGGCGTCGGCGGCGCGCCCCAAGCGTAGCAGCGCTTGGATTTGCAGCACGCGCGACTCGCGGTGCGCCGAGTCGGCTTTGAGCGCGACGCGCGTATGATACAGGGCGTCTTCGAACCTGCCCTCGGCGAAGGCGTCGCGCGCCTGCGCGTAGTGGTGCGCCACGCCCAGCCCCACGCCGTTATCGATGACCACCTTCAACTCCTTGACCGCGCTTTTACCGCCTTCCAACAGCGCTGTGATTTTGAGCGTGCGTTCACCTTCCGTGTCGGTCACGGTGTCCCACTCATATTCGTAAGGCGTGCTGTCATCCACCTCGCGCAGCGTGCCGTCGACGGAGAACTCCACACGCTCCACGAGGCTCTCGGTCTGCACGCGCGCCACGACCTTCACCGTGCCCTTGACGGTCGCGCCATTCTCCAAGTTTACGCTGATCGTCGCTTCTTGTTTCGGCTGGGCGTGGGCGCATGTTGCGATTAGCCCCGCCAGCCACCACATCTGCCGTATTGCCTTCATAACGGCGAATTCATTCGCAGGACGCCCCAAAACTCCTGCCATAAGAAGGGCTTTCTCCT
>JARJMV020000279.1 GCA_029335935.2 bacterium | reverse complement strand
CAGCGTGTGGATGCGCGCCCCGCAGGTGTTAGCCGCAGCCCTGCGCCACACACGCACTACGATGGACTTCGAGCAGCTGCTTGCCCTCGCGCTGTTCGCCCGCCAACTCAGCGACGAGCAAATCCGCACCGAGACGCTCCCTGTGCGCGACGGCAGCGGCACCAGCTTGATTGTCCGACGAGACGCCGCAACACAACTCATCCGCGAACTGGGATTCTGGGACGACGCCCACTGAACCGCTACGGACTGACGCAGCTGGAAAAACTGGCCATCGCCGTCGCTGTGCTGGCGGTGCTGGCAATTCTTGTGCCGCTTTATCGCCAACTGGTCGATATCAAGCGCACAGCCGATTGCCTGTCGAACCTCAAAGACATCGCGACGGCGGTTAACCTGTACCTGTTGGACTACGGCAACACGCTGCCGCTGGCGTACTATGCGAACCCCGACGGCTCGCCTCAAACCGACACGGCAGGACGACCGCTGAGTTGGGTGCTGTGCGTTAGTAGTTATATGAAGCGTGACTTGCCGCGCGCTCTCAAGTGCCCTGCCGACCCCACTGGCGGCAGCACAGTGATTACTCATCCGCGCGATAACCGCAAGACCTTGCGCCTCTCTTACGGCTTCTACGCGCCCCTCTCCGCCGTGCGACTGGAAGATTTGCCCAATCCGGGGCTGAGCGTGCTGATAGCCGACAGCCTCGCTGGGGGTCAGCTCGGCTCGCTGAATCCGAACCCGCTTGTGGACGGCAACGACGGGTTCGTGCTAAACTTCTACGACGACCTATTCAAGCCCACCGCCGACACGAAGTATGTCGTGCGTCTTGCCGTGTGGCGACGCCGTGAGGAGAACGGTTGGCAACCCGACAACCTGCGCAGCTTTCACGGCAAGGGCGTGAATGTATTACATGCGGACGGTCATGTCAGCACGCGCGCGCCGAACCTTATGATTTTGCAGCGCGACGCGCAGGGCAAGCTGGAGCCGCCCTGGACGCTGCCCGAGCCGCGCCAAGAGAGCGAGCAGATAGCCTATGACCGAGCAGATCGTGCTGGGCGATAGCCGTCCCATCCTGGTACGGGAGGCGCAGGTGCGTGAAAACCTCTCGATGCCTGCGGCGATTGAGGCGCTGGAGTCGGCGTTCCGCGACTGGGCGCACGGCAGGGCGACCAACCAGCCGCGTCAGCGTGTGCATACTCCGCAAGGCACGCTCCATCTGATGGGCGCTGCATGGACCAGCAAGGGCTACATCGGCTACAAAGCCTATTTCTCGTTCCCTACAGGCGTGCGCTTCCACCTTGCGTTGGCGTCGGCGCACACGGGCGAACTGCTCGCCCTGATGGAGGCCGATTGGCTGGGGCGCATCCGCACAGGCGCAGCGTCGGGATTAGCGACCAAGTATCTCGCGCGTGAAGACGCCGCTACGGTCGCGATTTTGGGCGCAGGCGCCCAAGCCGAGACTCAGTTGCAGGCGGTGTGCGCGGTGCGCCCGATTCAGCAGGCGTTCGTGTTTAGCCGCACGCCCGAAACGCGCGAGGCATTCGCGCAACGCATGCAGGAGCAGTTGGGACTCGCCGTGCAGCCCTGCGAGAGCGCCGAGCAAGCGGTTGCCCACGCCGATATCGTCTGTACCATCACCACCGCACGCGAGCCGATTCTGCAAGGCGCGATGCTCCGAGCGGGCATGCATCTCAACGCAGCGGGCGCAAACTCGCTGGCGCGACGCGAACTCGACGCCTTCGCGGTGGGACGCTGCGAGCGCATCGCCGTCGACGACCCCCAACAAGCCCGACTCGAAGCCGCTGAACTCATCGTGCCCATCGAACTGCGCCGACTCAGCTGGGAGCGCGTGCAGCCGCTCTCGCACATCGTGGGAGGACTGCTGCCCGCGCGTCAAGCCCCGGAAGAGATTACGCTGTTCAAGTCGCTGGGCATCGCGTTGGAAGATGTCGCCGCCGCCGCGACGGTATACGAGACGCTCCAGCAAGGGTAGCGACGCGTCGCGCTATCTACACTGGGAAGGGGCGCGACGGCTTTGAACCGTCGCACCCTGCAAGCACCTCACTCGCAACCAAGCCCAAACTCGAACAACACCACAAGTAGGTCGGCGTCGTCGACAACCCCGTCAGCGTTCAAATCCGCTTGCGAGTTGCTCGCTCCAAAGGCGTACAGCGTGAGCAGCAAGTCCGCGTCATCGACACAGCCGTCACCGTTCACATCGCCGAGCGGGAACGGGTTCCGAACAGTGAAGAGCATTCCGTCGCTGCGCGTGAAGGTAATCAGTTGACCGTTGAGTGCGGTCGCAACGCGAGTAATCGCGGAGTCCATCTGCAGTCCCGTGGCGCTCGTATCTTGGCGAACGAGTGCGCCGTCGGCAACGCGCCATATCAAGAGTTGTCCTGCTTCATCGCCTGTGATGAGATAGCGTCCGTTCGGAGTGAGTTGCGCGGCGAGGATGGGCGAGGCGGCGTTAGAGATGGTCTGCAGGACACTCAGGTCGGGTAGGCGCACGATGGCAACGCGGTCTCGCAGGTTGACCGCGGCAAGGCGTCGGTCGGAGGTTATGGTCAACCCGCTCCCAACGCCTGTAAGTGCAATCGCACGCTCTTGCCGATTCTGCACGATGTCCCAGAGTAGGAGGTTGCCCGCTGCGTCGAGGATTAGACACCGCTGATGATCGACCCAGCGTACCCCCCACACTTCGCTGGGACGCTCGACCGAGAATCGCGAGTTGTTCGTCACATTGTAGAACACGGCGAAGTTGCCGATGGCTGCGGCAAGCCGTGCGCCATTCGGGGAAAACTCCAGCTGCCTTACCCCACCTGTGGAGAACTTATTCATCCACTGATTTGTGCGGAGGTTGTAAATCCCCAGATTTTGGGTTCTTCCCCCGATAGCGATGATTGCCTCGTCAGCTGGCGAGAACGCCACCGAACGGACAGGGATTAACGCCCACACGCCGCCACGAAGCGCGCCCGTAGCCGCGTCCCAGATGCGCACAAACTCTTGGTTCACTGTTGCGAGTTGTGCGCCGCTGGGGGAGACGACCAAATCACTAATCGGCGCCACGAAGCTGGAGAGTTCGTTGACGATGCTAAGCCCCTCCATCGGTGAAACCCACAAGCGCCAAGAGTTGCCCGTCGGGCGACAACGCCGATTGGCAGTCCGGCATCGAGCCGAAACTGTAGCGACGCACCAGAGAGACGCTGTTGACATTCCAAATACAGACTTCTCCGTCAGGCGCGGCGGACACCACATACTCGCCGTCAGGAGTAAAATGCACCGACGAAACTCCGCGCGTATGGTGCGACCACTGGCGCACGACGGAGCCGTCGGAGCGTCGCAACAGATAGACACGATTGAGACCATTAGCGCCAACCGCGACATATTCACCGTTGGGCGATACCGCGACTGCCGTGGGACTATCGTTCGCCAACACGCGCGTCCAGAGTGGCAGACCGCGACGGGCGTCATAAAGCACCGCGCTCGAATCCAGCGCAGCCGCAAGCCACTGCCCGTCGGAGCTATAGGCGAGGGCTCGGTAAAACTGGTTCGAGGGCGACGCGATTTCACGAATCACACCGCGTGTGTTGAAATCGTGCAGGCTAATCTTGCTATTACTGCTCACTGCGACGACGCCGTCTGTAGGCGAAAAGGCGATGGCTCTGACCTCACGCCACGCGCCACCAAACATCCAACGAATCTCGAGGCTGGGCTGGGCGACCGCTCCAGCCAAGGTCCCTGCCACCGCGAAAAGCGCACCAATCCGCTTGCACAGCCACCACGCCATGCTGAAACCCTCCGCTGGCTATTATACACCATTTTGGCAGTCAATCCGAGCGATTTTGGCAGGGGATGGTCGACGAACCGTAGAAATCCTTCGTGAATAAAGTATAATTGAAGCAGGGGGAAAAGCCATGAGCCAGTTGAGAGCATCCTCGATGCTTGTCATCGTGGCGCTGCTGGGTTTGGTGTATGCGATAGGCGCGCTGGTGCTGACCCATCTCGAAGTGCCAGTAGGCGCAGCGCTCGCCGCCAGCGCCATGTTCGCGATAGCAGTGGTCGGATTGCAGTACCTGATTGCCCCGTACCTGATCGACTGGATTCTGCAAGTTCGCTGGACACATCCGTCGGAGGTCGGTTTAGAGTTTGCCGAGTGGTATGCCCAGGTTTGTCGTCAGCTGCGCTTGCCGCAGCCCCGACTGGGCATTATCGAGGACGGCATGCCGAACGCTTTCACCTACGGGCACGGTCCTTGGAATGGGCGTGTGGTGATTACGCGCGGACTGTTGCAGACCTTAGACCCCGACGAAGTGCAAGCGGTCGTTGCCCACGAGCTGGGACACATCCGCCATCTGGATTTCATCGTGATGACGCTGGTGCAGGCGTTGGTGTTGGTGCTGTGGAGCCTGTATCATCTCGCGCGCGCCCGTCGCAGCAACAACAGTCTCTATGTGATTGTGGCGGCGTATGTGGGGTACTGGCTGAGCTACTTTATCTCGCTTCTGTTCTCGCGCGTGCGTGAGTATATGGCGGACTATGCCTCGGCGCAGATGATGCGTTCGGGCAATCCCTTATCGCGTGCGCTGGTGAAGATTGCCTACGGCTTGGCGCAGACGAGCGCGGTGCAGTCGGAGGCGGCGGACGCAGCGACGACGCGTCGTCAATCGGCGACGGCGAACATGCGTGCGCTCGGCGCGATGGGCATCGCCTCCGCCGCGTCGATCCGCGCCGCAGTCGCGTGGCAAAACAACTCCGGTCAGCCCGATCATCGGCAGTTCATCCGCGCGGCGCGCTGGGACTTGTATAACCCGTGGGCGAAAATCGCCGAGCTGGTCTCCACGCACCCGCTGGTGGCGCACCGCGTGAAAGCGCTTCAAACCCACAACCGCCTCTGGAACGAGCCGAACGAGTATGACTTCAGCCAAATCGCGCCCGAGCCGTATCAGCGCATGGGGCGCGACCTGTTGCTGTTCGGGTTGCCGTGGCTGGGCGCGCTGCTTGGGCTGGGGTGCGTGGCGGCGCTGCCGAGCATGAGCGGCGCATGGTGGTACCTGCTGCCTGCTGCAGGGTGGCTATTGGGCGAGTTCGTGCGTTTGTTGAATGTCTACCCCACCGATTATCGCCCCGCGCAGGTCATCGATATGCTGGGGCTGGTGCAGGTGTCGCACCTGTCGCCTCACGCCGTGATGCTGGAGGGCGAACTGACAGGACGCTTGGAGGCGGGCTTTTTCTGGGCGAACGACTTCATCCTGCAGGACGAGACGGGCTTCATCGCCGTGATTTACCGCCAGCCGTTCGGCGTGTTGTTTGAGACGCTGTTCGGCGTGTTGGCTGCGCCTGCGCTGATTGGCAAGCGCGTGCGGATTTACGGCTGGTATCGGCGGTTCGGCGCGCCGTTCGTGGAAATCGACCGCATCGAACTGCAGGACGGTTCGGGCAGAGTGTTCCGTTGCTATCTGCGCCCGTTCGCGACAGCAATCAGCCTGCTCGGCGCTATCGGCTTGCTCCTACTGGGCTTCCTGCTGGGCTAAGCCATCAAGCCTATCATTCCCTCACGGTTCCCCCAACTTACAGGGGGAACCTGAAGGAGGGGGATGAGGCGAGGACACAGAAAACGCCCTAATTTCTCGATGGTTCCCCTGTACAGAGCTTCCTGCAGGCTCAGACAACTGCCTTCCCAGACCACTGTGTAAGACGCCATTTTGCAGACGCTACTCGATGCTAAAACGCCTCCGCCTCACCCAGCGGCGGTTCGGGGGCAAACAGCAGCACACATCCGTAGAATCCTATCGCCGCCCACGCAGGCACGCCCACGCCATGTATCGCAGGAACCCAATCCCCACTGAAAGTCAGCGCGACCCACTTCTGCCACGCGCATAGACCCTCCACTAACCCTACTCCCACACCCTGCGAGAGCCAAAACCAGAACCCCATCGCCAAGGTGGGATACGCCATCGGAACCGCCAGCAAGTTCGCCACAGGCGCCAGCAACGACAGGTAGCCGAAATGGTACAGTTGCACGAGGCTAATCCCCGCCTGAGCGCACAGCGAAACGCTTACGAGCGGAAGAACGAGCTTCTGCAGGAATGTGCTGTGTATTCCTGAGGCGAGAGGGACGCCCACCTGTTGCGCGGCTCCGCGCAACCCGCGCTCCAGCCTGCCGTAAAACAGCAAGATGAACAACACGGCGCAGAACGAGTATTGGAACCCCACCTCGAACAGGGCGTGCGGCGCGATGAGCAGCCACAGCGCGCCTGCGAACCCCAGCGCATTGAGGCTGTCCGTCTCGCGTCCCACCAGCGGCGCACACAGGGCGCAGGTCGCCATCGTCGCCGCGCGCACAATTGAGGGGCGCAGCCCTGCCAACAGCGCATAGCACCACGCCGCCAAAATCACCAGCCCCACCCGCGCTGCGAACGGCGTCGGCGTCCAGCGCAACGCAAAGTAGACCAAGTGCAGTGCAATCGCCACATGCAATCCCGATGTCGCCAGCAGGTGTCCAATCCCCGACTGGTGGAACGCCTCGCGCAGCTGGGGCGGGAAATCGCCCGTCGCGCCGACCAGCATACCCTCCAGCGTCGCTGCAGCGTCGGGGCTGAGGCGACGGCGCGCCGTCTCTCGCAGCGACCGACGCGCCGCCGAGAACCGCCGCTGCCATCTGCCCTCGCCCGACTGCAGGATTTCAAACTGACGCTCGCTGAACACCGTCGCGAGGTGATAGACGCGCCTGCGCTCTAAGTACCGCGCCCAATCGAAGCCCTGAAAGCGCGTCGGGCGACGCCAACTCACCTGAACCTGAAACACATCGCCGTAGTCGGGCAGGCGCATCACATTCGGGCGGAAGTAGACCAGCGCGTAGGTGGGCAGCGACGGCGATTCAAAGGCGCACAGCAGTCGGTAGCCGTTGCGCGTCGGCTCTAAGGTTCCAATCGCGTGCAGTATCGCCACAGACGGCGGCGTTTGCACAGGCGGCGTGCGCCAAGCGTCATATCGAATCGCGCCAAGCGCCAGCCCGATTGCCAGCCATGCCCAGTGCGGCATGCCCAGCGCAAGGATTAGCCCCAGCAGCCCCAGCCCGACCGACGGCGCGATGGGCAACGCCAGCCACTCCGTCAGGCTAATCCCCAGCGCGATGCCCAGCGCGAGCTGCAGCATCGGGCGCGGACGCGCCACTGTCCCTAAACGCCCCGCTCGCACAGGAAACAGACCGCCGAATCGTCGCTGTGATAACACTCGCACACGGGGCATCTCCGCCAGCCCTGCTGCGCCAAGAACTTCTGATAGCGTAAAGTCGCCGCCTGCGCCCGCATAAGCGCGTCGCGCAAGTCAGGGTCAGTTATACCCGACGCCATCGCTTCGACCTGCCTCATCTCAGCGTCCGTGAGGTTGGGGAGCGACGCCAGCGTGGGCGGTTGCGCCGTTGCAGACGCCTGTCCCAGAGCAGGGGGCAGGTTCGCCCGAACCACGAATCGTATCTCGTTGAACCGTTCCTCGCCTGCGCGCGCGTTCAGACGCTGCAGAATCGTGTGTTTTTGGAAGCTCAGCTCCTGCGCCCAAGCGTGGCTTTTCACGGCGACCCAGAGCGTGTCGGCGTCGAGGCGCAGGGGACGGGCGACCTGAGCGACTTGCTTGCCCACGATGTCGCTCCAGTGCGCGAGCGCGTCATAGGTGCGGAACTGTCGGTCCAGCCCCAGCTGCTGCAACAGCCGTTGGAGCGCGTCGCCTGCCTGCGTGAGCTCACGCATGCGGGATCACCGTCCCTGAACGCACCTCGAACAGCGCGGCGTCTTGCAAGGTCGCCGCGTCGAACGCGCTCAAATCGGTGCAGGTAATGAAAGTTTGCGTGCGCGGCGTGAGAAACGCTGTCAGATGGCGGCGTCGCGCGGGGTCTAAGTCGGAGAACACATCGTCGAGCAGCACGATTGGCGGTTCGTGGCGGATCGATTCGACCAGCGCGACTTCCGACAGGCGCAGACTCAGGGCGCAGGTGCGTTGTTGCCCTTGCGAGGCGAACAGGCGCGCCTCGTAGCCCTGCACTTGAATCAGAAAATCGTCGCGGTGCGGTCCGTAGAGCGTCGCGCCTCGGCGCAGCTCCTCGCCTGCCGACTGGTGCAGTGCGCTCAGCAGCGCGTCGTGCCAATCTTCCTCTTTGTCGGGCAGCGGCTCGCGCACGGGCAAGCCGGGCAGATAGCGCAGGGCGAGCGTCTCGGCGTTCTCGGTCAGAGCGCGGTGGGTCGATTCGGCAAGCGCGTGGAGCCGTTCCAGAAACTGTCGCCGTGCATGGAACAGTCGCGCGCCGTACTTGGCGAGCTGCGCGTTCCATTCTGGCAGATTCTCAAGCGTGGCAGCGCCCTCCAAGTGGCGTCGCAGCAGTGTGTTGCGCTGCTCCAGCGCGCGTTTATAGTGCGCCAGCGAGTAGAGGTAGCGGTGGCTCAGTAGGCTAATCTCGGCGTCTAAAAAGCGGCGTCGGTCGGAAGGCTCGCCGCGAACGAGGCTCAAATCTTGCGCGGTGAAGCACACGATGCTCAGCTTGCCCACCAGCGCGCTCTGCTTGGCGACGGGCTGCTCGTTGAGCATCATCGTTCGCTTCCCCTGTAGGGGCAGGCGAATCTGGATGGCGTCGGTCAGCCCATCGGTCTCGTATTGCGCCGTGAGCCGCATCTCGGTCGCGCCCCAGCCCACCAAGTCCACCTCGCGCACAGGGCGCAGCGGGCGCAACGCGCTGAGGTAGTAAATTGCCTCCAGCAGGTTCGTCTTCCCTTGCGCGTTCGCCCCCAGCAGAATATTCATGCGCGGCGCGGGCGTCAGCTCGGCGCGGACATAGTTGCGAAACTGCCATAGGCGCAGGGCGTGCAGTCTCATTGTGTGCGTGAAGTATACCCCACCCTCGCGCGCTTGACATCGCCCACTCATCAGGTATAATATCGTAGACAATTATCTACTGTTGAGGAGATGACGATGGCGACGACGAACAGTTCCGCAGTGGACAAGCAGAAGGCGTTGGAAGCGGCGATAGCCCAAGCCGAGCGACAGTTCGGTAAAGGCAGCGTGATGCGCCTGGGCGAGGCGACGCGCCTGCAGGTGGCGGCAATCCCCACGGGAAGTACCGCGTTAGACCTCGCGCTGGGCGTGGGTGGCATCCCACGCGGTCGCATCATCGAAGTTTACGGTACCGAATCTTCGGGCAAGACCACGCTCGCGCTCCACATGATTGCCGAAGCGCAAAAAATGGGCGGCAACGCGCTCTTCGTGGACGCCGAACACGCCTTAGACCCCGACTACGCCCGCGCGATTGGCGTGGATGTCGATCGGCTCTTCATTTCGCAGCCCTCCACGGGCGACGAAGCGCTGGAGATTATGGACACGCTGATTCGCAGCGGCGCATTCGATATTGCCGTGCTGGACTCGGTCGCCGCGCTGATGCCCCGCCAAGAGGTGGAGGGCGACATCGGCGATGTGACGGTCGGGGCGCAGGCGCGCCTGATGTCGCAAGCGCTGCGCAAACTCGGCGCGTCGGCTGCCAAGAGCAACACCGCCGTGGTGTTCATCAACCAGATTCGCGAGAAAGTGGGGGTTATGTACGGCAACCCCGAAACCACGCCGGGTGGGCGCGCCCTCAAGTTCTGGGCGTCGGTGCGACTGGAAGTGCGCCGCGTGGACAACATCAAGCAGGGCAACGAGATTA
>JARJMV020000239.1 GCA_029335935.2 bacterium | reverse complement strand
TCACCATCGCAGGGCATACCCTACGCATCGCCTGCGTGAACACGGGAACCACCCACACCGTCATCTTCTCCGATATCCTGCCCGACGACGCTCGGTTTCTGGAGATTAGCCCGCGCTTGGAAACGCACCCGATGTTCCCTGAGCGCACCAGCGTATTGTGGGCAGTGATTGTTTCGCGTCGGGAGGCGCGTGTGCGGATTTGGGAGCGCGGCGTGGGCGAGACGCTCGGTTGCGGCAGCGGCGCGGCTGCTGTGGGCGTGCTTGCCTATCGCGCGGGCTACACGGAGCCTCGCGCCACGATCGTTTCCAAAGGCGGCGCGCTCCAAGTGGAGTACCGAGACGACGGTATCGCCCTCACTGGCGCCGCCAACATACAATTTGTGGGAGAGTATCGCCTTTGAGCAATCCAACTCACATCTCGCGCTGGTTGAAAATCAACATACTCGCCACTATCAGCAACGCCATATAGACAATCGCATAGGCGATGGTCTGCACCAAGTAAGCGACTTCGTCGGTCAGCACCTGCTCAGGGTTGATGATGGGATTCTGCACATTGAAGTTCGCGAAGTTCGGCAGGACGACCGTGAGCAGCTGCACGGGGATGCGAGTGATGGGGTGGACATCAGGGTTGCGCTGGATGGTCTCCAAGAAGCTGCTCAGCAAGTTGCCCATCAGAAAGACGCCCCCCGACAGGAAATAGTTCACCAGCGGTGAGACGAAGGTGGAGAAGAACAGCACCACCGCCGCCAGCAGCGAGCTTTGGAAGAAGAACATAATCAAGCCCTTCACAATTTGCGGGTCGAACGAGCCGAGCGCAAGACGTGAGGCAATCAGAAACACGATGCCCATCATCAAATACATGAACGCGAGCGTACCGACCGCGCCGAAGAACTTGCCCAGCACGAACTGATACCGCTGCACAGGCTTGGACAAGATGGTGTAGATTGTGCGACGCTCGATCTCGGTGGGGATCATGCCCGTGCACATGATAATCGCGATGAAAGTGCCTGCAAGCTGAATCACGCCGAAGCCGAAGCTGATGATCAGCGTGCGTGCGCCGCGCCCCGCCGCGAACGGCTCGAACGCGGGGCTAATCAGGATAATCAACAGCGCAACCAGCAGAATCACCATCAAGATTCGCTTGCGCACCGCCTCGCCGAAGGTGGCGCCTGCAATTGCGAAAGTCGCGTTCATGCGTTCTTGCCTCCTTGAATCGTCTCCACGAATAGGTCTTCCAGCGTGCGTCGGTAGGGCTTGACGCTGATGATATGCCCGCCCGCCGAGCGCACGATGTCAATCACGCGGTCGACCGTGCCGTTATCGGGCTGCTCGACAATCAGGCGTCCGTCGTGCAGGCTGACTTTGCCGCCGAGCTGCTTGATAGGTTCCACTGCATTATCGGGCACCTTGTCGGCAATCAGCTCCACATGCCCGCCCGCAAGCAGCTCCTCGATGCGCCCGAGCTGAACCATCACGCCTCGATTCAGAATCGCCACCCGGTCGCACACGCGCTCCACATCCGAGAGTTGGTGCGAACTGATAAACAGCGTCTTGCCCTGATTGCGCAGGTCTAAAATCATATCGCGGATGTCGATGTGCGCGATGGGGTCTAAGCCAGCAGTCGGCTCGTCGAGGATGAGCAGTTCGGGGTCGTTGAGGAGGCACTGCGCCAGCCCGATGCGCTGCTGCATGCCTTTAGAGTAAGTGCGCAGGGGCTGGTCGGCAGCGCGCGAGAGACCCACGCGCTCCAAAAGCTCGTTCACACGCTTACTGCGCTGCGGCTCGGCGATGCCGAACAACCTTGCATAGAAAGTGAGAATCTCGCGTCCCGTCATGTAATCATAAAAGTAGGGGTTCTCGGGGAGGTAGCTGATTTTGTGATGGTTCTTGGGGTCGCCTGCAGGTTTGCCCAGCACATACGCCTCGCCGTCGGTCGGGTAGATGATGCCAAGCAGAACCTTAATCGTGGTCGTCTTCCCCGCGCCGTTGGGACCGAGAAAGCCGAAAATCTCGCCCCGATGCACCTCTAAGTTCAGGTTCTTCACCGCGTCCACAGGCTGCTTGCTCCACAGCCCCGAGTAGCGTTTGGTAAGGTTAACCGTCTTAATTGCCAAATCGCTCATTATCGCCTCCTATAACGACGATTACAGAGGGGATTATACCCTACTGTCGTTGGGTTTTATATCTTGAGATAGTGCCTTGCAGGTGCGCGTTCAGTGTTGTGTAGAGCGTCTGGATGAGTGAGTTGGCGTCCAGCGGGGGCGGCGGCGGGTGCGGATGCCCGAACAGCTGCTCCACAGGCACATCGGGCAGGTGCAAGGGTATCGACGCCTGCATCAGCACGCGCACGCCGCGCACGAGGAGCGCGCACCCCATCAGCTTGACACCCGTCTCAGCACAGACGATATCGGCGATGGCGGGCGTGGCGAAGCAGTCGCCGCCGTCGTCTATGCTGCGCGGGTCGGGCGCGGCGGCGTCGCCCTGACGCGCAGGCGCGCCCAGCGCCTCGAACGCTCGTATCAGCGCAGGCGCCACTTGAAGATAGACCTGACGCGGGTAGAGGCGCGTCGGCGCAGGTTGCCATACGAGCGCAAGGGTCAAATCGTGCCCGTGCAGCACCGCCTTACCCCCAGTCGGACGGCGGAACATCGGAATATTATGCTGCTCGCAGGCTGCCACGAGGCGCGTCGGCAACTCCTGGTTCACCCCGTAAGTGAGCGCGGGCGACGCCCACTGATACACGCGCAGGGTGGGCGGGCATTCGCCCCGCTCGAACGAATCGAACAGGGCGACATCACGCGCCATGTTCACGGCTGGGGGGCAGACCCCGTCGTTCAGCAGGCGCAGGCAGGCACTTCCTGAGGGTAGATGACCGTGCCCTGCCATCGTAGCACCAGATTCTTCGCCGCGCTCGCCTCGTCTAACCGTCGCACAGGCGTATTGTACGGCGCATGCTGCAGCAACTCGGGCTGCTCCATCGCCTCGTGGGCAATCTCCAGCAGCGCGTTCGCGAACATATCGAGTGTCTGCTTGCTCTCCGACTCGGTCGGCTCAATCATCAAGCATTCGGGCACAATCAGCGGGAAATACATCGTGGGCGGATGGAAGCCGTAGTCCAGCAGCCGCTTGGCGATATCGAACGCGCGCACGCCATACTGTTGCTTGAAGTGTTTGGCGGTCACCACGCACTCGTGCATGCAGAGGCGATTGACGGCGGGCGGGAAAGCGTGGCGTATACGCGCGAGCAGATAGTTCGCGTTTAGCACGGCGAACTCGCCGACATGGCGCAGGCTCTCGCCGCCATACGCCCGAATGTAGGCATAGGCGCGCACCAAGTTCAAAAAGTTGCCGTAGAAGGCGTGTACGCGCCCGATGGAGTGGGGGTAGTCCTCGGCGAGGGCGTAGCGTCCGTCGTCGGTGCGCACGATACGCGGCACGGGCATGAACGGGACGAGCCGTTCGGAGACGCCCACCGCGCCTGCGCCCGGTCCGCCGCCGCCGTGCGGGGTGGAGAAGGTCTTGTGCAGGTTCAGATGCATGCAGTCGAACCCGATATCGGCAGGTCGGGCGACGCCCACGAGCGCGTTCATGTTCGCGCCGTCGCAGAAGACCAGCGCGCCAATCGCGTGCAGCCGTTCGCACGCCTCACGCGCGTTGCGGTCGAACAGTCCGAGCGTGCTGGGATTGGTGAGCATCATGGCGGCGATGGCGTTGCCGTGCTGGTCGATAGCGCGTTGGAGGGCGTCTAAATCGGTGTCGCCCTCGGCGTCAGTGGGGATCGACAGCACGGAGAATCCACACAGCGCCGCCGAGGCGGGGTTCGTGCCGTGCGCCGAGTCGGGCACAAGCACGAGTTTGCGTTTCTCGCCCTCGCCGCGCGTCTCATGATACTTCTTGATGAGCATTAGGCTGAGCAGTTCGCCGTGTGCGCCTGCCACATTTTGTAAAGTGACTGCGGCGAAGCCCGTGATGGCT
>JARJMV020000036.1 GCA_029335935.2 bacterium | reverse complement strand
GCAAAGTCGGCATATTCCTGCAGCGCGCCGCCATAGCACTCGCCGCCGCCGCTGTTGTCGCGCACCAGCGGACTGCCCGTGAGCTGCTTCACGACGCCGTACAACGCGCCCAACGCTTCGCTCGGAAAGCGCGTGGACAGCTCACAGCCCAGCGTCCACAGCAGAATCGACGGGTGGTTGCGCGTTTGCCGTACAATCGCCTCGTATTCGCGCTGCGTTTGGGCAATCTGCTCCGCGTCCATCTGCGGCAACCACAGGGGCAACTCCAGCCAAACTGCGATTCCCAAGCGGTCGCACAGGCTGAGATACTCACGCGGCGGTACCCACAGGCACGCTTTAAGCAGGTTAAAGCCACAAAGTTGCACAGCCTTAATCTCACGCGCGGCGATTTCAGGCTCAGGGTTCGGCGCGTGGGTGTGTAGATACCAGCCCCAGTGCAGCACTCCACGCGGGTAGAACGGCTCTCCGTTCAGCCGTATCATGGCGCCGTCTACGCTCACGGTGCGTAGCCCGAAATGCGTTTCCACACGGTGGCTCAGCGCGCCCTCATAAAAAACCTCCACCACCAGCCGATAGAGGCGCGGGTCGTTTGGATGCCAGACTTGCGCGGGGGTTAGTATCAGCGAATGTTCCCAGCGTTCGCCCACCTCGAAGTAGGTGGTGTAAGCGCGGATGCCGTTGGGGTCGTAGATAGATAGGCGCAGTTCGGCAGGTGTTGCGCCGCCCAGTTCGCCTTGAATGGTGGTCTCGCCGTCCGCCGCGCCGCGCACGGAGAGGTCCGTGAGCCATGCCGCGCCCGTCTCGAACAGGTACACAGGTTGCCACAAGCCGCCGAAGGTCGCGCTTACATACGGCAGGAACCCACTTAGCACTTGGGGCACAGGGTAGGTCGCACCGCCGTTCTTAGTTACTTGCAGGCGCAGGTGGTTCTCCCCCTTGCGCAGGGCGTCGGTGATGTCCCAGCTGAAGCCATCCCAAATGCCTCGATGGTCGCCGATAGGCGTCTCGTTCAGGAAGCCTTGCACGGCGTAGCTCGCGCCATCGCAGCGCAGCCAATACCGCTTGCCTTGCTCGGGCGTCGCGGTGAACGCGCACCGATACTCGCAGGGTCCCTCAAAAGTGCGCGGGACGCCGCAGTCTTCCCATGCGCTGGGCGTGCGAACGGCAATCGGCTCAGGGAGTACGCTTGCGCTGAGCCGCCACTCATCCAACCGCCGCGCACGAGTGTCCAGGATTGCCATCTTAGTCCAGCACGGGTACTTTCTCGATTTCGCGTGTAGCGTCGCGCGGGTTCCGCACAGGCTCATCGGCGACAATCTTGCCGTCGCGGAATCGGATGATGCGCTGGGCATGCTCGGCGATGTCGGGTTCGTGCGTCACCAAGATAATCGTGCGCCCTTCGCGGTTCAGCTGCTGGAAGATTGCCATAATCTCCTCGCTGGAGCGCGAGTCGAGGTTGCCTGTCGGCTCATCCGCCAGTATCAGCACGGGATTGGTCACAATCGCGCGGGCGATTGCCACCCGTTGTTGCTGTCCGCCAGAGAGTTCGTTCGGCTTGTGATACATCCGTTCGCCCAATCCGACCATCTGCAGGGCGCGTTTGGCGCGTTCTGTGCGGTCGCGCACGCCTGCATAGAGCAGCGGCAACTCCACATTGCGGATGGCGGTCACGCGCGGCAACAGGTTGAAGGTCTGGAACACGAAGCCGATGTAGCGGTTGCGTATCTGCGCGAGCTGCGAGTCGCTCATCGCGCTCACCAACTCGCCGTTCAGGTAGTATTCGCCGTCGGTGGGTCGGTCGAGGCAGCCGATGAGGTTCATAAAGGTCGACTTGCCCGACCCTGAGGGACCCATAATCGCCACGAACTCGCCAGGCGTCACGGTCAAATCGACGCCCCTGAGCGCGTGCACTGTGACCGCGCCCATCTTATAGTCTTTTTTGAGACGGCGCACCTCGATAACAGGTTTCATACGCTGTGAGTATACCTCAGTGGATAGGCTCTGCTCACGGTTTCCCCATCTCGACGCGCAGCGTTTTTTCGTGGGTGTAGAGGGCGAAGCCTGGGGGCGCGCCTTTCGGCTTGCGCACATACTTGCGCAGGGTGTAGTCCACCTCCACCACATGCGTGTGTTTATCGGTGCTGTGTTGCGCCGCCAACCGCGCCGCGAACTCGAAGGTGCTTCGGGGGACACGCTGGGGCTGGTTCTCCGTGCGGACAATCACATGGGCGCCTGTGCCCGTGCGCACATGGAGCCACCAATCGTTGGGTTTGGCGATGCGCGTGAGCAGAAAGTCGTTCGCCTGCGCGTTCTCGCCCACCAGCACTTGGTAGCCGTCGGGGCTGAGGTGTTGGCGGATTTTGTGTCCTTCGAGCGGGTCTTTGTCGGCGCGTTTGGCGGTTGGTTGGGGCGTCTCGCGCAGCCAGCCGTGGCGTTTGGCGTCCTCGTAGAGTTGGCGTAGGGCGTCCTCGTTGTCGGCTTGCTCGGCAGTGATGAGCGCGTAGCGCAGTTGGCGCGCCTCTTCCTGCAGGCGTTCGCGTCGGGCGTCCAGCTCTGCCCTGCCCTCACGGGCGCGGCGCGCTTTGCGAAAGTACCGCTCGGCGTTCTCGGCGACGGTCTGCTCAGGGTTAATCGGTATGGCGATTGTGGGCGCGTCGGGCTGCGTGTAGTCGGGCGCGTTGAGCAGTCGCGCGCCTTGGGGCAGGCTGTGCCCGAACGCGAGTATCAGCTCACCGTAGAGTTGCCAACGGTCGGCTTGCTGGCTGTCTTGGCGGGCGCGTTCGATATCGGCGAGGGCGCGCTCGCGAGCTTGCAGGGCGCGCCTGAGGTTCGGCAGCAAGCTCTGGCGGAGCGCGTCGAGCCGTGCGTGTTGCAATCGCTCGGTGAACGCCTGCTCCCACGCGAGGTTCACGCTCGTTCGCGGGTGTTGCCACTCGGCGGGCAGTTGTCGGCAGTGGAAGGGATACGCGCCGAGCAGTCGGTGTGTGTGGGGCTCGCGTATCACAACGGGCGTCCACGCGCCCGTGCGCAGGCGTTGCGCCCAGCGCAGGATGCCCTCCAGCCCTTCCGCTTGCGCAATCGCTTCCAGCTCGCCTGCTGTGAAGCGGCTTAGCCCCTCCAGATGCGCTTGCCAATCGCGCGGCTCGCCCATCACCTCCCACAAGGTACGCCACTCGGCGTCGGTCAGCGTGAGAGGGTTGTGCAGCCCTTCCACGCGCGTCGGGGGAAGGCGGTACGGCTCGCCCGCGCGGATGGGGCGCAACTCGCTCTGGCGCGGCGAGACCCACTTCAACGCGCTGCGTATCAGCCCAGTCGGCTCCACCAGAATCACATTCGAATGCTTGCCCATCAGCTCAATCATCAGTCGGAACTCGCCCTCGCGCGTGTGGATGTCCATCTGCACGATGCGATCGAACCCTATCATCTGTGCGTGTCGCACGACGCCGCCGTCGATGTGCTTGCGCAGGCTTTGCAGGAACGGCGGCGGCGTGGGCGCGTTGGGCGTCTTCGCGCTGAGACAGTGCAGACGCGCGTGCTGCGCATCGGCGGCGATGAGCAACCGATGCTCGGCGCGACCCCAATAGATGTGCAGCACTATCGTCAGCGCGTCGGGCTGACGAATCGCCTGAATCCGCCCGCCGCTGAAAAACTCGCGCTCCTGAAGAGTCGCGTACAGGCTCAGACTATCGAAGGGTATCGGTCTCATCGCAGAGAGTGGCACATCAGGGAGTATACCTGCGTAGCACGCCTGCTGCAACCGCCCCAAGGGTTTACATTTGTCTACTTCCGCGTCCTTCGATAACGGTATGGCGCGTTCGTTATCGAGGGACTGGATTGCTCAGGAGATTGCGCAAGCGTTTCAGTTGCCGCTGTTGAGTGTGCCTGTGCAGTTGGCGACGGAAGCCGTGCATCGGTTGGCGCGTCGTCAGCGCGATAAGAACGCTCGCCCGCGCG
>JARJMV020000147.1 GCA_029335935.2 bacterium | reverse complement strand
AGGGGGAACCACTTGAGAAAAATCGGTTCTCCATGCAAGCAGGGGGAACCAATCCAGAAAAATCGGTTCCTCCTGCAAGCAGGGGAAGCCACGAACGCTTCGTGGCGACCCCGATGCAGTGGTGAAAACCGACCAGCAGACGCACTCGCCACAGACGGCTACAGCTCACTCAAGAACTGCGGCAGCTGCTCGCGCCCGATGATTTGGGAGCCTGTTTCTGTGAACCACTGTTCGGCAAAAGCAGGGCTGGGTCGCTCGGGGAACACGACAGCCGAGCAGCGCATTCCGAGATTAAGCAAACTGTTGAGCCGTTGCATTTGGCGCGGTTCATTATCGTACAGCGCGTTCGCGCTCTTGCACTCCAACACGACAGGCAGCAGCTCCCCCTGTTTGCTCTGCACCACCATCAGCAAATCAGCCTCGCACACTGCGCCGCCCTGCGCTTGCAATTTCACATTCCGCTTCGCCCACAAGAGGCGGTTCCCTAACAGCTTTTGCGCCTCCTGCGCCACATACAACTCGAACCAGCCGCCCGACAGATAGTTATGCACAAACGGCTGCCGACGCACCTTGCAACAGATAGAGCGCGGGTTGCGCGTGTATTTGTAGTATTGTAGCATATACAGATGATATAGTCTGCTACAGACATTTGTGATTATCGAAATAGCGTTCTCGCCGTGTCCTGACAAGTTCAGCTGCACTTTGTTCGGACGCTGTAAGGTCGCGCGCAGCTGTTGGAGCAAATCTTGCACTACCGAGTAGTTCTGCCCCATAAAGTACGCCAAGTGCATCCGCTTGCGCATCACTGGGTTCTCTGGCGCGAGTTGCGTGGCTTCAACGATATGCAGCTGTCGGGTTGTCAGATACCGTTCCAGATAGGTTTCCGCTTTTTGGGGGGTATACACCAACTGCTGCAGCTGAGCGATTACTGCATGCTTCGTTTGATCGGGCGACTGACGCTCCAACAACTGACGAATCGCGCGTAGCTCGTGCAGGATCTGCCTCAGAAGACTGCTCAGTTCCCCTTCAACATGGTTCTCAGTGTCCATAGCAGATACACATACCAAAGTAAAGCGCAGAAAGTTCCCGTGTTTTGTGGGGTTTACAGGATTTTTTTGCGAGCGTCGCGAATATACCTGATCGGAGGGCTACATGATGGAGACAGGGATGGAGCGTCAGTTGGAGTTGTATCGCAAGGGGTTGTTTGGGATGCCTGAGGGTTTCCCTGTGGACTACGCGGATTTGGAATCGGCGGCGCGGGATGCGCTCAAACCTGAGGCGTATGACTATGTGGCGGGCAGCGCAGGCGCAGAGCGCACGGCGGCGGCGAACGCACGCGCTTTCGAGAAGTGGGCGATTGTGCCCCGTTACCTGCGCGATGTCGCCGAGCGGGACTGGAGCGTGGAGCTGCTGGGGCGCAAGTATCCTGTCCCTGTGTATGTCGCGCCTGTGGGGGTGCAGGGGATTATCCATCCCGACGGGGAGCTGGCGACGGCGCGCGCGTGCGCGAAGTTGGGCGTACCGTTCACGCTCAGCACAGTCGCCTCGTACACGATTGAGCAAGTCGCCGAGGCGATGGGCGACGCGCCCCGATGGTTCCAGCTCTACTGGAGTCGCAACCACGAAGTGGCAGGCAGTTTCGTGCGTCGCGCGGAGGCGGCAGGCTACAGTGCCCTCGTGGTCACGGTCGATACCTATATGCTGGCGTGGCGTCCGCGCGACTTGAAACGCGCCTACTTGCCTTTTATGCACGGCGAGGGGCTGGCGAACTATTTCAGCGACCCTGTGTTCCGCTCGATGCTGAGCGCGCCGCCCGAAGAGGATCCCGGCAGCGCAGTCTTGCAATTCGCAGCGATTTTCGGCAACCCCAGCCTCACTTGGGACGACTTGGAGTATCTGCGCGGGCAGACCGCGTTGCCGATTCTACTCAAGGGGCTGCTCCATCCCGACGATGCGCGGGAGGCACTGCGACGCGGAGTGGACGGCGTCATCGTCTCCAATCACGGGGGCAGGCAGGTCGACGGCGCAGTCCCCGCTTTGGACGCGCTCTGCCAGATTGTGGAGGCGGTTGGCGACCGAGTGCCTGTGCTGTTCGACAGCGGTGTACGCACGGGCGCAGACGCGCTCAAGGCAATCGCGCTCGGCGCACGGATGATTGGATTGGGCAGACCAGTGATGTGGGCGCTCGCCATCGAGGGCGAGGCAGGCGTGCAGACCTACCTGCGCAACTTCCTAGCAGAGCTGGATCTCACCCTCGCGCTCGCGGGACACCGAACCCTGCACACCGTCGGCAAAGAGACGCTCTGGAAAACGGAGGGGGGATAGAAAGGCGTCAGGTACACTCTACGGCGCGTGCAGCCCATCACCCTCAGTATCTGCATCGTGAACTGGAACACACGCACGCTGCTGCGGGCGTGCCTGCAGTCGCTCTATCGCTATCCGCTCGCGGAGCCGTTCGAGGTGATAGTGGTGGACAACGCATCGCCCGACGGCAGCGCGGCGATGGTGCGCGCCGAGTTCCCCCAAGTCGCGCTGATTGCCAACACGCAGAACTTGGGCTACGCGCAGGGCAACAATCAGGCGATGGCGCAGGCGCAAGGCGAGTTCATTCTGCTGTTGAACCCCGACACGGAGGTCTTCCCCGACACGCTCGATTGCGCGGTGGGGTTCATGCGTGCGCATGGGGAGGTGGGAGCAATCGGCGCGCGGCAACTCTTTCCCGACGGGCGCGTGCAAGCCTCCGTGCGCGGTTTCCCCACGCCTGCCAACCTGCTGTTTGAAGCGTCGGGCGTGGCGCGGCTGCTCCCACGCGCACGCGCGCTCGGCGGCTATCGCATGCGCTGGTTCGATTACAACCAGACCGCCGAAGTCGACCAGCCAATGGCGACCTTCCTGATGACGCGACGCGCCATCGTGCAACAGGTCGGGCTGATGGACGAAGCGTTTCCCCTGTTTTTCAACGATGTGGACTGGTGCTACCGTATTCGGCAAGCGGGCTGGAAGATTTACTATGTATCGGATGTGCGGGTGCTTCATCACGGTGGGGCAAGCACGCGGCAGGTGCGTTTGAGCGCGATTCGCGAGTCGCATCGCGCGTTGGAGCGGTTCTATGCGAAGCACTATCGCGGTCGGCTGAACCCGTTGCTGTATGGGCTGTGTGTCGGCGCGATTCGGCTGGGGCTATGGATGCGCTTGGTGTTTGCGCGTATGCGTGGGTCACGCTCATAGCGCCGCCTCGCCGTGCTCCTCCGTGCGGATGCGTATCGCTTCGCGGTACGGCGCAACGAAAATCTTGCCGTCGTCGGGCTGACCCGTGTGCGCGTGGCGGAGTATCGCCTCGATGATGGGTTCGACCATCGCGTCGGGGGCGACCATCTCGATGCGCAGGCGGATGGGCAGGCGGATGAGCGTCTCCTCGCCCAGCCAAGCGTCGGCGGGCGGGCTGTTGCCGCAGCCGCGCACCTCGCTGACCGTCATGCCTGTTATGCCCAGCGCGTTCAGCGCGGTCTTCACCTCTTCCAGCTTGTGCGGACGGATGATGCAATCGATCTTCTTCACGGGGGCGTGATCAAGGTGGGGCAAGTTGCGAACTCTTCGCGGGTGTCGGGGTAGTCCAGCACATAGTGCAGTCCGCGGCTCTCCTTGCGGACGAGCGCGCTGTTGGTAATCAGCAGTGCGCACGCCGCCAAGTTGCGCGCCTCACACGACTCGACGCTGGGCGGCTGCGTTCGGTACGCTGCCTCTATCTGCGCCGCGAGCGGCTCCAGTTGGCATCGCGCCTCCTGCAGGCGTTGTACGG
>JARJMV020000118.1 GCA_029335935.2 bacterium | reverse complement strand
GTGGGCAAGCGGCTTACAGGCGAGCGCACGCCCGACTACGGTCCCAAACGCCTGCACCCGACGGCAGGCGCAACGATTATGGGCGTGCGCGATCCGCTGATTGCCTTCAACTTGAACCTGCAGCCGCCCGACCCTGCGATTGCCCAGCAGATTGCTCGCCGGATACGCCGCGAGCGCGAGCAGAATCCCGCCCTGCGAGGCGTGCGCGCACTGGGGCTGTGGCTGCCCAGCCGCCAAGCCGCCCAAGTCGCGCTGAACCTCACGCAGACCGAGCAGACCGACCTGTTCCGCGTGGCGGAAACAGTGCGAGCGATGGCGCGTGCGCTGGGCGCGGAGATTGCCGAAACCGAGCTGGTGGGCGTGCTATCGGCGGAGGACGCCGCGCGCGCCTTGCAATCCGCTCTGCGCCTGCAGCAACTGACCGCGACGCAGATAGTGCCACGCGAGTAATCGCTGCGCCATCAGGTATCATATCACTTGCCCCAACACGGAGGACATGATGATTGTTAGAGAGTGGCTCAAGAAGCTGATGGACACCAGCGAGCGCGATGTGAAACGGCTGATGCCGACCGTACAGAAAATCAACGCGCTCGAACCTGAGTTTCAGGCGTTATCGAACGAGCAACTGAGAGCGAAAACCAACGAATTCAAGAAGCGATTACAGGATGGGCAGACGCTGGACGACATTCTGCCGGAGGCGTTCGCCGCGTGCCGCGAGGCGGCGCGACGCACGCTCAACATGCGCCACTTCGATGTGCAGCTGATTGGCGGCATGGTGCTGCATCAGGGGCGCATCGCCGAGATGAAGACGGGCGAGGGCAAGACGCTCGTCGCCACGCTGCCGCTGTACCTCAACGCGCTGCTGGGCAAGGGTGTGCATCTGGTGACAGTGAACGACTACCTTGCGCGGCGCGACGCCGTGTGGATGGCGCCCATCTACCACCTGCTCGGGCTGAGCGTCGGCGTGATTCAAGGGCAGAGCGCGGAGACCGACGAACGCGGCGGCTCGTACATCTACGAGCCAGGCTACCAGCACCCCGACCCGCGCTACCTGCACCTGCGCGAAGTCACCCGTAAAGAGGCCTACGCCGCCGACATTACCTACGGCACAAACCACGAGTACGCCTTCGACTACCTACGCGACAATATGATTTACTCCGTCAACGACCTCTCGCAACGCGAACTCTACTTCGCAATCATCGACGAGGTGGACAGCATCCTTATCGACGAGGCGCGCACCCCACACATCATCTCTGGGCAGATCGAAGAGGATCTCACGATTTATACACGCGTCGACTCCCATGTGCGACGCCTGCAGCCAGAGCGCGACTATGTGGTGGATGAGAAGCACCACTCCGTCACGCTGACTGAAGAGGGCACAGAACGCCTGGAGCAGATGATGGGCGTGAAGAACCTCGCCGACGAGGTGGAACTGATGCCCTACATCAACGCCGCGCTCAAAGCGCACGGCTACTTCAAGAAAGATATCCACTATGTGGTGCGCGGCGGCGAGATTATCATCGTCGACGAGTTCACAGGGCGCTTGATGCACGGCAGACGCTTCAGCGACGGCATCCACCAAGCCTTAGAGGCGAAAGAGGGCGTGCCCATCAAGCAAGAGAGCCAAACCATCGCGGTCGTGACCTTCCAGAACTACTTCCGCCTCTATCAGAAACTCGCGGGCATGACGGGCACTGCCAAAACCGAAGAGGAAGAGTTCCGCAAAATCTACGGCATGGATGTCGTCTGCATCCCCACGCACCGCCCGATGATCCGCGTCGACCACCCCGATGTCGTCTATAAAAATATGGAGGCGAAGCTGCGCGGGATTGCGTTGGAGATTCTGCGCCTGTATACTAAGCAGCAGCCCGTGCTGGTGGGCACGCGCTCCATCGAAATGTCGGAGGTGGTCTCTGCGCGGCTCGCGTTCGACAAGTTGCAGCTGCTGACCTTGGTGGAGCGCGCGCGACGCGAACTGGAGTCGAGCAAACAGGTGGATAAGTCCAAGAAAGAGGAGTGGCGCAAGACACTGCTGATGCCCCTGAACGCCCTCTCGATGCGCCAGATTACGCCGATCCTGCGCGATTTGGAGCTGCCCACCAGCCCGACCGACCCTGCCCATGTGAAGTGGTTTCTGGAACACTGGGAACTGCCCGAGGCGAACGCCGAATACTTCATCGAGGCGATGGAACATGGCATCCCCCACAATGTGCTGAACGCAAAGTATCACGAGAAGGAGGCGGCGATTATCGCTGAGGCAGGACGCAAAGGCGCCGTGACTATCGCCACGAACATGGCGGGGCGCGGCGTGGATATCCTACTGGGCGGCTCGGTGGTGAAGCAGGAGCCGAAGCCCGACGACGACACCGAACACGACGCGACCCCCGAGCAGGAGCCCATCTCCTTCCGACGCGGGGGGAAAGTGCGCGCCGCGCCGCCTTTACCGCTCTCCGAGCAGGAACGCTCTGTCGCCGCTGAGGCGGTGCGTCAACTCGGCGGGCTGTTCGTGCTGGGCACCGAACGCCACGAGAGCCGACGCATCGACAACCAGCTGCGCGGACGCTCCGGACGACAGGGCGACCCCGGCGAGTCGCGATTCTTCCTCTCGCTCGAAGACGAACTCGTGCGCCTCTTCGCCGAGAACCTGCGCAATAGCCCCCTGCTCAAAACTTGGCCCGAAGATGAACCCCTCGAAGCCAAAATGCTCACCAAAGCCATCGAAGGGGCACAAAAGCGAGTCGAGCTCCATAACTTCTCGATACGCAAGCATGTGTTGCAATACGACGATGTGCTGAATAATCAGCGTCTGCAGATTTACACGCTGCGCCGACAGATTCTGGAGGGCAAGGGCACGCGCGAGATTGCCCTCAACTATATCGACGAGGTGGTCTCGGAGGCGGTGGACGAGTTCGCCCCACGCAACCTGCCCCCCACCGAGTGGGATCTGCACGGGCTGTACCAGCGGCTGAACACTATCTTTCCGCTGGAGTTCTTCGTCAAGCCCGACGACTTCACCTTCACACGCCACGACCTGATGCTGGATCAGGTGCGTGCGTGGGCGGAGCAGGCGTATGCCATGCGCGAGGAGCAGCTCGGCGCAGAGCTGGTGCGCGAGATGGAGCGCTACTTCATGCTGCAGGTCATCACGCGCCGCTGGGTCGAGCATCTGGCGTCGATGGAGTACCTGCGCGAGGGCATCGGGCTGCGCGGCTACGGGCAGATCGACCCGTTGGTGGCGTATAAGCAGGAGTCGTCCAAAGTGTTCGCCGACACCCTGCACGCAATCCGCAACGATGTGGTGATGTTCCTGTTCCACGCGCAGGTCGCGCCGCCGCAGCCGCGTCAGGTGGTGCGGATTGCAGGCGACGCGAACTCGCCGATGGCAGGCGGGCGCAGCGGGATGGGCGTTCAACGCTTGCCCGACGAAGCAGAGACAGGAACAGTCAGTGCGGACGCAAGTTCGGGCAAAGTCGGACGCAACGACCCGTGCCCCTGCGGCAGCGGCAAGAAATACAAAAAGTGCTGCTACCCGAAATATGGCTGAGTGGGACGCGCTGCACGAGGCGATAATCGCCTGTTCGCGTTGCCCGCGCCTGACGGCGCATCGCGAGCAGGTCGCCCAAACGCGGCGCGCCGCATTCCGTGAGCAGACCTACTGGGGCAAGCCCGTGCCCAATTTCGGCGCGCCGACAGCGCGACTGCTGATTGTGGGGCTTGCCCCCGCCGCGCACGGCGGCAACCGCACGGGACGCATCTTCACAGGCGACGCCTCAGGCGCGTTCCTGTTCGACGCGCTCTATCGCACAGGGTTCTGCAACCAACCGCACGCAACGCATCGCGACGATGGGCTGACGCTCTACGACGCCGCGATTACAGCCGCCGTCCACTGCGTCCCGCCCGACAACAAGCCCAACCGCGAGGAGCAAGAGGCTTGTTTTCCTTACTTAGTGCGCACCTATCGGCTGATGACGCGCCTGAAAGGGCTGCTGGCGCTGGGGCAACTCGCGTTCGAGGCGTGTCTGCGCCTGGCGCGCCAAGAGAACCTACTGCCCCCCGACGCCCGCTATACTTTTCAGCACGGCGCGCTCTATCCGCTCCACCACGAGAAGTTCCTCGCGGTCAGCTATCACCCCAGCGCGCGCAACACCTACACCAAGCTGCTCACGATGGAGATGATGACCGAGTTGCTGGAGCGCGTGCGTGAACGGCTATAGAGGAAACTCGCCTTATGTCCCGAAAATTGGGGTTGTGCATGGAAGCGAACTGATTTTTCCGCTGAATGGATGGCACAATCACGCCTCCAGCCTTGTGGAGTGTCCCAACGGCGACCTGTTGGCGTGTTGGTTCAGCGGTTCGGGCGAGCGCACTGCCGACGATGTGCAGATACTGGGCGCACGGCTGCGCAAAGGCGCATCGCGTTGGAGCCGACCGTTCGTAATGGCGGATACGCCCGATTACCCCGACTGCAACCCGGTGCTGTTTATCGACGCACGCAAGCGGCTCTGGCTGGTCTGGATTGCTATTCTGAACCACCGCTGGGAAGGCTCGTTGCTGAAGTATCGGATTAGCACCGATTATCAGCGTGCGGTCGCGCCGCGTTGGACGATGGGCGATGTGCTACACATCTCGCCCGACGCGCGGTTCGTAGAGACTGTAGAGGTTTGGCTCAAAAAGTTGGAATCACAGCGCGCGTCGCTGCCTGCGCCGCTCCAAGCGCGGTTGGAGGAGTACGCGCGCACGGTGCGCTCGCACGCCAACGACGAGTTGTCGCGACGCTTGGGCTGGATGACGCGCGTACCGCCGCTGATTGAGGGTGAACGCATCTACCTACCGCTCTATTCCGACGGATTCAGCTTCTCGCTGGTTGCCGTCAGTGAGGACGGGGGCGAGCATTGGAAGCCCAGCCTGCCCATTCTGGGAGCAGGCGCGGTGCAACCCAGTCTGTTGCGACGCAAAGATGGCACGCTCGTCGCCTACCTGCGCGACAACGGACCGCCTCCCAATCGCGTGTTTGTCGCCTATTCGCACGATAACGGCTACACTTGGACGGAGGCGACCAAGACCGACTTGCCCAACCCTGGCTCCAGCGTCGCCGCAACGGCTCTGCGCACAGGCCAGTGGCTGCTGGTAGGCAACGATACCGAACAGGGACGCCATCAGCTTGCCGTCTGGCTCTCGAACGACGAAGGACGCAGCTGGCAACTCATGCGCTCTTTAGACAAGGACGCCCCCGAACAGGGCAGATACTCCTACCCCTGCGTCATCCACGCGCGTGATGGACCGGTTCATGTGACCTACAGTTATGAGTTAGAGCGCGACGAGTGTCCTCG
>JARJMV020000321.1 GCA_029335935.2 bacterium | reverse complement strand
GCTACTGGGGGCGTTGGTAGGGATCGGGATGTCTGTGCTACTGGGGGCGTTGGCAGGGATCGGGATGTCCGTGCTACTGGGGGCGTTGGCACGGACAGGAATGTCCGCGCGACGGAGGTTGAACACGACATTCCCAAAATGGTCGATATGCAGCGGCTTGCAGCGTATCACTCTGCCCAAGAACTCAGGCTCCATATCGGGTAGGGTTGCCAGCGATGTCGTGTCGAGGGCAGTGCCGAGTGCGCGGAGGGGTACGCCGTTCGCCAAGTGCGCGGCGCACGGGGCGAAGATATCGCGCCCGTGAAAGGTGTCGCTCACTTGCGGCAGATGGTAGCGTGGATTGTCTAAACTCACGGCGAGGGTGGGCGGGTCATCGCGCAGGGCGAGGCTGAGCAAGCCATTATCGGGTGCAAGATAGATGTGGCGTGCGCCCTGCACGGCAACCGCGCGTCGCTCTGTGCCCACGCCAGGGTCCACCACCGCAATCACGATTGTCCCATCAGGCAGGTAGGGTGTCGCCGTTGCCAGCAGGTACGCGCCGCTGCGCACCTTCTGCGGCGCGACGCCGTGCGTCAGGTCTAAAATCTCGCAAGTGGGGCAGATGCTCAACAGCACCGCCTTCACCTGCGCCACATAGGTGTCGGTGTAGCCGTAATCAGTGAGCAGGGCAATTAGGCGACTCATGCTCAATCGGGCGAACTTCCCCCTCGGCTAAAGTAGCAACATCGATGACAATCCGCTTGTGCATCGCCCGATTTTACCCGTTTTGTGGTTCTAAAATCGCTTGGCAACAGTCGACAAGGCGGATTGTGCCGATAAACTTGCCCTCGCCTTGCACGGGCAGAGTATCCAACTCGTGCTGAAGCATCAGCGCGACGGCTTCCTCAATCGGGGCGTGTTCGCTCAGCACGGGCGGGCTCAGCGTCATCCACTGGGCGACGGGGCTCTCTTTGCGAGCATAGGCGTAGGGATGGAGCGACGCGAGCTGGGGCGCGGGAACCTGTCGGGCCGCCGCCTGCCACTCCGCGTACAGTGCATCGAACACCTGACGCTCGGTAATCAGCCCCACCACGACGCCCTCGTCGTCCAGCACGGGCAGCACTGTGGCTTTGTAGAGGTCGAGCTTGTCCACCGCGTCCTGCAGGGTGCTGGTCGTGTGCAAGTGGGGCGCGTGCGTGTCGACGAACTCCAAGACGCGCATCATCGCATCTCCGTGACCTCTTTGATAATCGCCAGCGTCAAATCCACGCTCTTGGCTAAGTCTTCGATGAGCACGAACTCCTCGTGGGTGTGGATTTTTTGATGGGCAGTGCCGACGACGCAGCAGGGTAGCCCGCGTGCGATGAACACATTCGCGTCGGAGCCGCCGCCTGTGGGGCGCATCGGCGCGTCCAGACCGAGCCGTTTCAACGCGCGACGCACCACCTGCACGGGCACATCCTGCTCGGTGAGGGTATAGCCCTCGTAGTGGCGCTCGATCTCGATAATCGCCTCGCCGCCGTACAAGTGGGCGGCGTGTTCGAACAGGTGGATCATATGCCCCACTTGTGCGTCGAGTTTCGCGCGGTCGAGGCTGCGCGCCTCCGCCTCGAGAAACACCTCTGGGCACACGATGTTGGTCGCCTGCCCGCCGTGAATAACGCCGATGTTGGCAGTGGTCTCAGCGTCGATGCGTCCCAGTTTCATCTGGCTAATCGCGTGCGCTGCTATCTGGATGGCGTTGATGCCTTTCTCGGGCTCCACGCCCGCGTGCGCAGGCTTGCCGAGCAGATGCACCATCAGGCGGTCGTGGTTCGGCGTCTGCGTAATCACGGTGCCGACGGGCGGTCCCGTGTCGTACACGAAGCCGAAGTCGCTATCCACCAGCGAGAGGTCTAACGCCCGTGCGCCTTTGAGACCGATCTCCTCGCACACAGTGAAAATCAGCTGGATTTGACCGTGTGGCAGGTTATTCTCCACGATGATGCGGATGGCTTCCAGAATCGCGCTCATGCCCGCCTTGTCGTCTGCGCCGAGAATAGTGCTTCCGTCGGTCTTGATGACGCCGTCTTGAATGATGATTTTCAGGTTCGGGTTCGGCTCGACGGTGTCGAAGTGTGCGCTGAAGAAGATTTTGGGCGCGCCTGTGATGTTGGCGGTCAGGGTGGCGACGAGGTTATTGGCGTCGCCTGCCACGACTTCGGCGGCGTTGTCCTCGCGCACCTCCAGCCCCAGCCCGCGCAGGAAGCCTTTCACATACTCCACCACCGCGCGTTCCTGTCGCGGCGGCGAGTTGATGCTACACAGCGTTGTGAACAGCTCTACCAAGCGGTCGTTTTGCAGCTCAGTCATAGAGAGACCGTTCGCCTGCCTTGCCAGTTCTCCTGCCCTTGCATTCCCCCAGCCTTTAGGGTATAATACGCTTTGTCGGGGCGTGGCGCAGTATGGTTAGCGCGCTACCATGGGGTGGTAGAGGTCCCCGGTTCGAGTCCGGGCGCCCCGACCATGCGCCCGTAGCTCAGCGGATCAGAGCACCAGACTTCGGATCTGGGGGTCGGGGGTTCGAATCCCTCCGGGCGCGCCAGTCCGCAGGAAAAGCATAGACCTCCCCGTTCAGCGAGCCGATGAAGAAGCGGTTGCCGTCGGTGTCGGGCACGCAGAAGATGTGTCCGTCAGGCAGTTGGTACTGCGCGGCGACTTTGCCCGTCGCTTGCTCAATCCAGAACACGCGCCCGCCGACCGAAGCCGTGAACAGGTAGCCCTGCGCAGCAGCAACCCCTGTATCGTACATCGTCTTGCCCAACTCTGCCGTCCAGAGCGTGTCGCCCGTGCGTGCGTGGACGGCATAAAGCAAGCCGCGCCCGCCCAACGCGCCACAGTAGACCACCCCGTCCAGCAATAACGGCGAGGGGTAGCCGAAGCTGTTGCCCCGCTCCGAGTTCATCTGCCATAGAATCGCTCCATCCGCGACCCGCACGGCGTGTAAGGTCGCATCGTTGGAGGGCACAACCACGCGCCCGCCGTCTGTTGTGGGCGAGCCGATGGCAGGCGCGTAGTAGAACGAGCGTCCGAACTTCTGCTTCCAGCGCAGTGCGCCCGTGCGTGCCTCCAGCGCGTAGAGATGATTGTCCCAGCAACCCACCAGAAACAACCCCTGCGCACTTGCGATGCGCGATTGCACGAACATCTCGGTCGGGTGGCTCCATATCACGCGCCCGTCTTCCAGCGATAGTCCGTAGATAGCGCCGTCGCCTGCCGCCGTGCAGACGACTCCGTTCGATACGCCTGCCGTTGCGAACACAGGTGGCGGCAGCTGTGTGCGCCACACGAGGCGTCCGTCGGCACGACGCAGGCATACCACCGCGCCCGAAGTGCTGCCCACCACAATCCACTCGTCGCTCACGGTCGGCGCGGCGACCAAGCTGCCGCCAATCGGGGTGCGCCAGCGCAACTTGCCTGTCGCAGCGTCTACCGCATAGAGAACCCCGTCAAAACTGCTGATATACACCACCCCATCATATACCACTGGCTGCGCCTTCACCGAGCCGCCTGTGCGGAAAGTCCATAACGGTTGCACGCCGCCACGCACCTGTACCACGGCGGACGCCTCGTATGGTGCGTCGCCTACGAGGGCGCGCACATCCACTCGTAGCGCGCCCGACACAGGGGTCGCCAGCGGGATTTCAGCGTTCCAGCGGTTGCCGCACGGCTGCATCTCCAGCGGTTGCCACGCGCCGTCGCCCAGTCGCGCCTGCCAAGCCGTCGGCAACGCGCCGTCGGGCGAACGGTATTCCACCTGCAGCTGCAGGGTCTCGCCTTGCACGCGCAGGCGTCGTAGGGCGGCCTGAGGCTTCGGCTGGGGCG
>JARJMV020000113.1 GCA_029335935.2 bacterium | reverse complement strand
CTTCGAAGTAGTGAGGCGTGGAGAGAGAGACGCTATGCCACAAGTCCGTTTCGACACCTATTATCGCTACGAGGAGCTGAGCCAGATACTGCAGGCGTATGCGGAAGAGTACCCGCGCTTGGTGCGTCTGCAAAGCATTGGCAAGAGTTATGAAGGGCGCGACATCTGGTTGCTGACGCTCACGAACTTCGAAACAGGCGACGCTACAGAGAAGCCCGCGCTGTGGGTGGACGGCAACATCCACGCCAGCGAAGTGTCGCCCTCCAGCGCGTGCCTGTACCTGGTCCATCGGCTCACGAGTGCATATGGCACGCACGAGAGCATCACCCGCTGCCTCGACACGCGCGCATTCTACATCTGCCCGCGTGTGAACCCCGACGGCGCGGAGTGGGCGCTCGCGGATAAGCCCAAAATCATCCGCTCCAGCACGCGCCCCTACCCCTACGATGAGGAACCCATCGGCGGCTTAATCACCGAAGATATCGATGGCGACGGACGAATGCTGATGATGCGCATCCGCGACCCGAACGGCAACTGGAAGAAGCACCCCGACGAACCGCGCCTGATGGTCCGACGCGAACCCGATGAGGTCGGCGGCGAATACTACCGAATCTTACCTGAAGGACGCTTCGACGAGCCGTTCGACCCCGCCATCCTCACCATCCAGCCGCGCAAAGAGGGGTTAGACCTGAACCGCAACTTCCCCAGCCACTGGCGCCAAGAGTATGAACAGCACGGCGCAGGACCCTACCCCACCTCCGAACCCGAAGTGCGCGCGATTGTAGACTTCATCGCCAAGCACCCCAATATCACGGGCGGAGTCACTTTCCACACTTGGAGCGGCGTGCTGCTGCGACCCTACAGCCATCAACCCGACGACAGCTTCCCCGCCGAAGACCTCTGGACCTATCAGAAAATCGGCGCGAAAGGCACCGAAATCACAGGCTACCCCAATATCTCCGTGTACCACGACTTCAAGTACCACCCGAAAGAGCATATCTCAGGCGTGTTCGACGACTGGATGTACGACCACATGGGCGTGTTCGCGTGGACGGTAGAAATCTGGAGTCCGCAGCGTCAAGCAGGCATTACCGACTTCAAGTTCATCGACTGGTATCGCGAACACCCTGTGGAGGACGATCTGAAGCTGCTGCGCTGGAGCGATGAGGCGCTGGGCGGCAAGGGCTATGTGGACTGGTACGAGTTCGACCATCCGCAGCTGGGCAAAGTGGAGCTGGGCGGCTGGAACGCGCTGTATGCGTGGCGCAACCCGCCGCCAGAGTTTCTGGAGAAGGAGATTGCACTGTTCCCAGACTGGCTGGTGTGGCACTTGCTGATTTCGCCGAAGCTGGAGATTTACGAGGCGACGGCGGAGCCGCTGGGCGAGGGCGTCTACAAGGTGCGGCTGGTTGTCCACAACACAGGCTGGCTACCAACCTACATCACCAAGAAGGCGTTGGAGAAGAAACTAACGCGCGGCGTGATTGCCGAGATTGAGCTGCCTGAGGGCGCGACTCTGCGTTCGGGCAAGCCGCGCGAGGAGCTGGGGCAACTGGAAGGGCGCGCCTACAAGCCCTCCGCCGCCAATGTGTGGAACGCCGACCCCACCGACGACCGCGCCAAAGCCGAGTGGGTCGTGCATGCCCCCCAAGGCGGAACCGTACGCATCACCGCCAAACACGAACGTGCTGGAACCGCCCGCGCGGAAATCCTTCTATCGGGTAGCACGGCTTCCCCAACCCAGTAGGGGCGTCTAAAGGACGCAGGTATCTGCTAATCAATCCAGTGTTGTCGTCGGCGGGGACGCCGACGCTACACACAAGGTGCGACGCCAAGAATGGCGTCGCACCCACGCCAATGCTACAGCAGGTGCGACATTTCTGTCGTCGCACCGTTGTTGTCGCCAGTTAGCAGCCCTGCCCAAACGCGAACAGCACCGTCAGCAGGTCGGCATCGTCCACCACGCCATCGCAGGTGACATCTTCAGGCAGGAAAGTACCCGTGTTGCCAAACGCGAACAGCACCGCGAGCAGGTCGGCGTCGTCCACGCAGCCATTCAAGTTCACATCGCCGCCTGCCGTGGCGCAGCAGCCGTTCTCGCTGACGAAGTACGCGCCCGTGAGCGTGATGATGTAGCGTCCCGCCTCAAGGGTTGCGCCTGCCCAGCCCCCCAGAGGCGCGTTCGCGCGAATTCCGTCGGGACAGCGCACCGCACGCCCGCTGCCTGTAGGATTCCAGATGGGCTGCCCGTCCGCCGCCACAGGGTCGCGGTTGTAGCGACTAATCGCCAACAGGTAGATGCCCGCTTGCTGGATGCAGTTGTTGCGGTTATCGATCTTAGATTGTAGCCCCGAAGAGGAGTCGGGATTGTCGTCGTTATGCACCACGCCTCTCCCGTTGCACTGGAAGAGCCACAGCTGCGTATCCCACGCGGTCGTGCCCACCGTGCTGGCGGAGAACTGCGACGGGTCTGTGATGCAGATGACATACATGTCCACATCGTCCGCGCCCATGGTGCCGCGAACACGCGCCACAGGGGTCTGGCAGGCTCGCGCGTCGCTGCTGTGGATCCGCTGTGCGCTGCTGGGGAGGTCGCCTGCGTCACCGCCGCCGTTGTCGGTCTCGTCCCAGCCGTCAAAAGGTGGGCAGGGCGGGATGTCGGTCTGCGCTGGGGCAGTAAACGCGCCCGTGAGCGTGATTTCGTAGTTGCCTGCCGTAGCCGTTGTACCGACCCAGCCTGCCACGCGCGAACCCGCCTCAGGTCCATCGGGGCAGCGTACCGTGTTAGATGGAAAGTTATTCCAGAGCAGTTGGTCATTACAGCCGATGGCATCCCGATTGTAGCGCGAGACGGCGATATAGTAAACCCCCGCCTGTCGCCCCATGAGACAGTTCGTCGAGTTATCGATGCGCGAGCGTCTCGAGGCGTCGCCCGCAGCGTCATCATTGAACACGACACCTTTGCCCTCAGCATCAAATAGCCAGAGCTGGGTGTCAAAGGTGGTCTCGTTATTGACCGTCGTCGCGCTGAAGTTTGCTGGGTCGCTGATGTAAATCACATACATGTCGACATCGTTTGCGCCCAGCGTGCCGCGAATGGCGTTCAGCGCGGTAGCGGTGTCGGTTCCCGTAGCTTGGGCAGTTTCAGGCAGGTCGCCAGCGTCGCCTTGCTCCTGATAAATGTTTTGCGCCGTTGCCAGCGTCCAAAGCGCGCCCAGCGTCGCCACAGTCCAGAGAATGCGTCTCATCATCGTCAAAACCTCCTTTCGGCGTAATTGCCAGTAGGTATTATACACCCAATTAAGCCCCTCAAAGGTTAAGTCGCCCCTTTCGGTTTTGCTTTCTCTCCTACCTGCCCCGCGAACGGGACGGGTTTCCCCTGCAAGCCAAAAGAACCGTGCCGCCCATCGGTTCCCCCGACGCAGTAGGGGGAACCTACGGAGGGGGTCAAACACAGCGGCGTACCACCCTGCACTAACGCACAGGCGAACGCAACCGTTGTATGCTTACCCGCGTTGTCTCTCCGCGTGTGGAGAGGGGCGTTTTTTTACATTTGAGGCGCATTACCCCCTCAAAGTTTACCTCGTGGGGCTGAGGCGATGTTGGCGCAGTATAATTGAGCGCGTGAGCAAGTCGCGCATTCTCTGTATTCCCAACTTTTCGGAGGGGCGCAATACCGAGACGATACACGCCGTCGCCGACGCGGCTGCGAGCGCAGGCGTGCGCATCCACCACTGCTCGTGGGACTACGACCACCATCGGATGGTGCTGGCGTTTTCGGGGACGCCTGCGCAGGTGAAGCGTGCGGTACTCCATGCGGGCGCGGTGGCGGTGGCGCGTATCGATCTCAACTGTCATCGGGGCGCGCACCCGCGTATCGGCGCGGTGGATGTCGTGCCGTTCGTGCCGCTGGAGGGGCTAACGCGCGAGGAGGCGGTGGCGTTTTCGCGCCAAGTCGCCAAGAGCTTCGCGCGACGGCTGCGTGTGCCTGTGTATCTCTACGAGCATTCCGCGAGGGAAGG
>JARJMV020000103.1 GCA_029335935.2 bacterium | reverse complement strand
GCCGATGGGGAAGACCAGCGCGAGCGAGGGGATGGCGTTCGGGTCGTTCGGCGGAGGGGGCAAGGCGACTTCGTAGCGTCGCTCGACGCCCGTCTTCGCGGGCCACGCGCGCAGCTTGACGCCAATCTCGCGCGTCATGTCAGGGTACTGCATCCATGCCTTGAGCCGATCGCTGAGGTCAATCGTATTGACGGGCATCTTGGTGCGATCGATTACGGCGAGGTCGCGGTTGGCTTGCTCCACGCGCTCTTGGGCGCGTTGCACCAGTCGCTGCGCGGTGGGGATTTGCGCTGCTTTCTGCTCCAGCTGCGCGATGTTCTCCTCGTGATACTTAATATTTTGCAAGGTGGGGCGAATACCCAGTAGGAATATCGCCGCCGCTACCACAATCGTGGCGACCAGCCCGATGGAGACCTTCGCAAACATTGATAAGCCTTTCATAGCCTTCTCCTTAGATGCCCATGCCTCGTCCGCCCAGCATAGCAGGCGGCGCTCCAGGTCCGCCCCCAAAGCCGCCGAAGCCCAGTGCGGGCGCGCCTGCGCCGCCGAGGTTCAGACCAGGAATACTACTGGGCGGTACAGGAGGCGCGATTGGCTCTTTGAGGTAAGCCACCACTTGGAACGGCATTAAGTTCGCGGGCGAGCCGCCTGCGCCCTGTGTGCCGCCACCTGCGAAGCCGCCGCCAAAGCCTGGCGCGGCAGGACCTGCGCCTGCGGATACGCCTGTTCCCAAGCTGGCTGCGGGTAAGGGCGCGCTTCCTGCGCCGAATCCGCCAAAGCCGGGAGCGCCCATGCCCTGCACGCCGCCGCCTGCGGGGAAGCCCGGCAACGACGCGGAAGTGAGGCTCACGGCTGTGAAGAGGGGACAGTTGTACATCGTCTGCAGATACAGCCCCAGCTCGCGAATGCCTTTGGTGAAGCCCGATAGCTGCAACTGGTTCCCCTGCGCAACTTGCATAGAAGCGTAGCGCACGCGCGGGGAGGTGTAGCGGCTCACTTCGCTGTAGAGTTCAGGGTACTTCAAGTTGTGCTGTTGCACGCGCTTGACCCACTCGGCTTTGCCCAACGCTATCGCCGCCGAGTCGATGAGCTGGTTCGCACGGCTGTAGAGGCTGTCCACCTGTTGGGCGCGCGTCTCCAACTCACTGCGTTGCGCCTGCAGGTCGCGCAACTTCGCTTGCGCGCTCACCATCCAGAACGCCATCGCCGCGTTGACCACCAGAAACAAGATCACGAGCAACGCGATTATCTGCTTATTGACCTTCCGCTGGCGTACATAATCGGGAACCAGATTCAGCTTCATCCGTGATACCTCCCTTAGAAACTGATGTGTAAGCCCATCCCGACAGCGACCGCCATCAGGTGCGCGTTCGCGGCGACATACTCAGGGCCGTGCCGCTTGACGCTGAGCTGCACACCTTTGAATGGATTCCCGACCACGGTCGGAATTCCTACCGCTGAGGCGATGAACTGGTCGAGATTGGGCATAATCGCGCCGCCTCCTGTAAGAACGATTAGTTGCACATCGGCGTCCACATTGCGGCTGCGGAAGTATTCGATAGAGCGTCGGATTTCGCCGACAAGCTCTTCCAGCAGCGGGTAGATTGCTAAAAAGATTTCTGTTTTGCGCGGGTCGGTGGGCGACTGTGCAGGGAGCGCGGGTTCAGCCGCTGGTTCAGGTTCGCTTGGAACCGCGAAGGGTGAGGGTGGGATGTCGGTCTGAGGCTCTTCGGGGGCGGTAAACGAACCGGGCGTCATAAACGGCGACGGCTCAGGCGGCAGCGTCGGCTCGCTGGGGAATCCAGGCGTGTAGAATCCGCCTGTTGGTGCGCCGGGCACGCTAAACGGCGAAGTCGCTTGCGGGATTTGATCCATCAACACCTCTGCCATCTGCGCTTTGAGTTGCTCGGCTTCTGCTTCCTGAATCATCAAGCGTTCGGCGATGGCGCGGGTGAGCATATTGCCGCCTGTCGGCAGGATACGCGGGAAACTCAGCGTCCCCTGACTGTAGATATCGATGGAGGTCGATTCCGCGCCGAGATTCACGACCGCCACATTTTGGTTGAGCAAGTCGGATTGGGTGAGCAACAGGCTCCGCGCGAGCGCCAGCGGCTCCACATCGATCGCGTAGGGTTCCAGCCCCACCTTGTCGGCGATGTCTACGAGGCTATCGACGGCGTCTTGCTGGGCGACCGCCAGCACGACCTCCATATTGTCGGCGTTCGGATTGGCGTTCGGGCGGCGCACGACTTCATAGGCGGTCTGCACGCGCGTATCGGCAAACGGAATGTTGCGCCCGATTTCCCAGTCCATGTGCTGACGCAGCTCCGCAGGGTTCATTTTGGGCACTTCCAGCACGCGCACCACGACGGAGTTCTGTCCAGCTAGTGCGAACGCCGCCTGTTTGGTGACGACGCCTGTTTCCGACAGCAGTTTCTTCACGGTAGCCGCGACCGCTGCTTTATCGAGAACGCCTGAACTGTCGATCGCGCCTTCGGGGGTGGGCGCGATGCCGATGTTGGCGACCACGGGCGGACGCCCTGCGCGCACCTCCGCTATCTTGATGAAGCGGCTGCCCAAATCGATGCCCACTGCAACGCTCGGTTGTTTCGCCATACAGTTCTCCTAACCACCGCCCATTTCGGCAGCGGCGCGGAGTCTCCTGCCGCTGCGACGGCGGTCTTTGCAATTCTACCTGATATGATTCCGCAACGATTGCTCGTCTCCTGCTGCTTGAGACGGCAATTATCGCGAAAAGTCTCGCGGGGCGGCGATTTAGCGGGCGACCACTTCGTAGGTACGGAAGTCGGAGCGCATCGGCGGCTCCTCGCCACGCGCTTTCGCCTCGCGGATGTCCTCAAAACCGCGCTTGTGTCCCTCCAGAAACTCTGGCGACTGCAACCACGCTTTGAAGTGCGCCTCACTGTCCCAGTGGCTCACCACCAGGTAGGCGTCGCCCTCGCTGAGCGGGCGCAGCACATACATCCCACGAAAGCCGGGCAACCGATCGATCGCGCGAGCGCGTGTCTTGAACAGATGCTCGAACCGCTCACGATACTCTGGTTGGCAGGCGATGTAGTTAATTGCCACAAACCCGTCCGTTTCATGCGTTTCGATAGCCGCCTGCGTCGTCTCCATCTCCGTGCTAATCGTCGTCGTTTCCATTCCTTGTAGATAATACCCTTAGCGTGGCTAAGAATTCAACCCCCTGCTCGGCGCACGCACTGAGCAATCTGTTCGAGTCCATCCACCGAGCGTGGCGTCTCACGCAGCACGAGGTCGGGGTTCAGCGCGTAGACATGGCGATGGCGCACGGCAGGCGTGCGCTGCCAACGCGAATGGTTCATGATTGCTTCAGGGGTCGGACCCGCCAGCAGGATTAGTTCAGGCGCGCTGCCCAACGCCGACTCGATGCTCACGGCTTTGTAGTTGCTGAACGCTTGCGCCATCAAGTTCTGCCCGCCTGCGAGGGTAATCATTTCGTGCGCCAAAGTGTCGCGTCCGGACGCCCAGATGGGTTCCGCGCTAATTAAAAAGAGCGTGCGTGGCGAGCGGTGGGTTGCAGTGCGCTGTACACGCGCTACGCGCGCCTGCATCGCGCGGACGATGCGCGTCGCTGCCGCTTCGGAGCCTGTGGCGCGTCCAATACTGCGCAGAAACGCATAGAGCTTACGGAACTCGTTGGGGTTCGCGCTCAGGACTTGCAGCCCCAACCGTTTCAGCACGGGGAGGACGCGAGCGTTGAGAACATCGTGTGCGACCACCAAGTCGGGCTTCTGTGCGACCACCTTTTCGGGGCTGATTTGGTAATCGCCCACCTTCGGTTTGCGCCGCGCTTCGGGCGGATAGTCACATAATTCGGTGACGCCCACGATGCGCGGTTCCAACCCCAGCGCGAACAGGATCTCCGTAATGGATGGCGCGAGTGAAACGATGCGCTGTGCTTGCATGTTATTTATTCAGAACCGCCTCGATGGCTTGGGCTTGCTGTTGGAAAATCTGTTGCAGTCCGCCCTGCGCAAGGTCGAGCAGCCGATTCAAGCGGTCGCGCGAGAAGGGCGTGCTCTCGGCAGTGCCCTGTACCTCCACGAACCGTCCCCGATCGGTCATGACGATGTTCATATCGACGGCGGCTTGCACATCCTCTTCGTAGCACAGGTCTAACAGCTCCTCGTTGCGCACGACGCCGACGCTGATGGCAGCCACGCGCTCTTGGAACGGCAGCCGATTGATGTAGCCTTGTTTGACCATCCACTGGCACGCTTGCGCGAACGCCACGAACCCTCCCGTGATGCAGGCGGTGCGTGTGCCGCCGTCGGCTTGGATCACATCGCAATCGAGCGTGATGGTGCGCTCGCCCAGTTGCGAGAGGTCCACCACGGCGCGGACGGCGCGTCCGATGAGCCGTTGGATTTCCATCGTGCGTCCTGTGGGTGCGCCGCGGCTGATTTCGCGCTGGCTGCGCTGTTTGCCAGCGCGGGGCAGCATGCTGTATTCGGCGGTGACCCAGCCGCTGCCCGTGCCTTTCAGGAACGGCGGCGTCTTGTCTTCCACGGTCGCCGTGATAATCACGCGCGTATTACCCATGCTAATCAAACACGAACCCTCTGCGTACGGATGGAACCCTGACTCCAGGTGCAGGGTGCGCAACTCGTTCGCTGTTCTTCCGTCCACGCGTCGCATAGCCGCTCAAGGATACCTAAAACTGCGTGATTGCCTGTAGATACCAGCCCGCGCGGTTATCGGGCGCGCCGCTGTCCCGCAGGGAACTCGTACGATAGCGCACGCACAGCAGGCTGCGCTCCG
>JARJMV020000101.1 GCA_029335935.2 bacterium | reverse complement strand
GTCCAAGCACACTGCGTCGGCAGAAGCGCCCCCTGTAGCTTGGACATTCCTGTCCAAGCCAGACTCGTCGGCAGAGATGCCCTGTGGCTTGGACATTCCTGTCCAAGCAGCCCCCGTCGGCGGGGACGCGGACGCTACGGTTTTGGTTTCGTCGGCGGGGACGCCGACGCTACGAGGTTGGGTTTCGTCGGCGGGGACGCCGACGCTACGAGGTTGGGGTTCGTCGGCGGGGACGCCGACGCTACGAGGTTGGGTTTCGTCGGCGGGGACGCCGACGCTACAGAGCTGCTCCAACGCGCTGCAACGATACCGTATCATCGGCGCGTGGGGCACGATAACCAGCCACCTACCGCGCGGTTGAGGTGTGGGGCGTGGCTGGATGCGATAACTTGCGACCACGCACGCCCACGGCTCCACCAGCGCGGCTTCGGCATAACTGAGATGCTCGGGACAGCGCAGCAGATAGCAACCTGCATCACCGTTCAGCACAGGCTCGCCGAAGACCGTGTATTGCGAGTAGCCGCCGTCGAGCGCGTAGCCGACCGCCTGCACACGCCCGTTCACATACACATCCGCCTGCACGATGTAGCGCTCGCCCACTTGGAAGCGGTCTGCGAGCGCGTCGCCAACTTGGGCGACCGTGCCGCTAATCTCGTGCCCCATCACGACGGGGTACGTGCGTAAATCACGCGCGATTTTGGGGTGCGCCTCGCCCAGCCGCACGATTTTGAGGTCGCTGAAGCATATCCCAACAGCGTCGATGCGCATCAGTAGCTCGTTCGGCGCGGGCTGGGGCGTGGGCAGGCGTTCGGGCTTGCCGTCGCGCCCCAGATTCTCCAACCCTGCACCGTATAGGTTCCAGCGCAGGTAGCGGCGGGGGATATCCATCACAAATCTTCGGGCTTCACGCCCAGCGTTACGGTAATATCGCGCGTCTGACCATCGCGCCAGATGCGTAGCGTAATCTGCTGACCGGGCTTCGCGCGGAGCATGAAGTTCTGCATCTCTTCGATGGAGCGCAGCGGACGCCCGTTGAGCTGTACGATGACATCGCCTGGTTGAATGCCTGCCGAGCGAGCAGGCGAGTTGGCGATGACGCCGTCGATGAACATACCGTTGGCAGGGAATCGCACATCTGGCAGCCGTTCCTGCAAGAAGCGACGAATCTGCGGGTCGCTAATGTCGGCGTAGCTGATGCCCAGCCATGCTTGTCCCACCGAGCCATGCTCTAAAATTTCCTTGATGACCTGCTTCACGCGGTTGACGGGAATAGCGAAGCCGATGCCCACATTCGCGCCGACAGGTGAGAAGATGGCAGTGTTGATGCCTATCAGCCTGCCGCGCGAGTCGGCAAGCGCGCCGCCGGAGTTGCCCTGATTGATGGCGGCGTCGGTCTGAATGAACCCGCTGGGCGCGCCTGCACCCTCCAACGAGCGGTTCAACGCGCTCACGATGCCTGCCGTCACGGTCGTGCCCAACCCGAACGGGTTGCCGACGGCGACCACCCAGTCGCCCACCTGCAGTTTATCGGAGTCGCCCAGCTGCGCCACAGGCAGGTTCTTGCCGTTGATTTTGAGCAAGGCGATATCGTTCTGCGCGTCGGTTCCCAGCACAGTGGCTCGGAATCGGCGTCCGTCTTGGAGGGTCACGAAGATGTCGCGCGCCACTTGCCGCTGGATACGCACCACATGGTTGTTGGTGACCACATAGCCGTCGGCGCTGATAATCACGCCGGAGCCGCGTCCGCCCACCTCGCGCCAGCCGCCCCACACGCGCACCTCGCCAGTGGTGTCCACATTCACCACTGCGGGCGAGATACGCTGGGAAGCCGTGCGTAGCATCGTCTCGAAGCTGGTGGGTGCAGGTTCACTCGTGGTGGGGCGTTGCTCCAGCAGGCGCGTCAGCGCCGTGCGGCTTGCCTCCGTGTCGCCCGTCGGCGCCGCCGTCTGCATCAGCCTCCCACGATTTGGATAATAGGTGTTCAGCACATACGCGCCTGTGGCGAAGCCCAGCGCGAACAGTACCACAAAGCCCAGAACCTTTCTCATAGGCGTCCCTCCATAGAGTGTACCCGAATTTTAGACGGGCGGAGGCGAGCGCAGTTGCCCAAGCGTCTACACCTTCACCTTCTTCCAGCCGCCGTGCTTGAACAGCGCCATCATCAGCAGTCCGCTGAAACCTGAACTGATTGCCATCGCCCACCACGCGCCATAGGCGTCCCAGCCTAAGCCGAGCGCCAATAGGTACGCCAACGGCACGCGCACCACCCACTGGGTCAAGAAGGTCGCCAGCATCGCCTTCATCGAGTCGCCTGCGCCCTGCAACGCGCCCGCCAGCGTCATGCCGAACGCCAGCAGCGGCTCGGTTAGCGCGTTGATTCGCAAATACGCGACCGCCAACGCCTTCACTTGCGGGTCGCTGGTGAACAGCCCTGCGAACTGCTCGGCAAACACGAAGAACACAACCGCCATCGTGGTCATCACTGCGCACGATTGCCACGCGGCCGTCCATCCGAACCGCTCGGCGAGCCGTTCGTTCTTCGCGCCCAGCGCCTGCCCTACCAACGCCGACGCCGCAATCGCGAACGCAAAGCCGGGCATAAACGCGATCGACTCGGCGGTCAGTCCAATCGGCAGCGCCGCGACTGCCGCCGTGCCTGCCGCCGTCGCCGCCAGTATCCCCGTGAACATCACGGAGCTGGTGGTGTAGATAAAGGTTCGCGCGGAGGCGGGCAGTCCGATGCGTAGGATACGGCGTTGCCACTCCAGTATCGGCAGCGCAGGCAGGGCGAACTCGCGGCGCGGGCTGAACCACTGCTGCAGCCAGAGCATGCCTGCCCCCGCCCACAGCGAGAGCGCCATCGCCATTCCTGCGCCTTGAATGCCCAACTGCGGAAAGCCGAACTTGCCGAAAATCAGCAAGTAATCGCCCACGATATGCACGACAGTGGCGACGATACTGGCGTACATCGGCGAGCGTGTATCGCCCAAGCCACGAAAAGTGCCGCTTAGCCCCATCATGATGAAGCTCGCAGGCGCACCCAGCAACGCCCACCCCAGAAATCGGCGCGCCTGCGCATCCGCGCCCGTGTCCAGACCGTACCAGCGGATGACCTGCGGCAGCAACAGATAGCCCAGCGTCGTGAACGCCGCCCCCAGCAGCACTGCCAACCCCAACGCCTGACGCGCCGCGTCGCGCAGGCTCCGCTGGTCGTTCGCGCCTGCCATCCGCGCCACAATCGCCGTCGCGCCTGTGGAGACCGCCATCGCCAACGCCATCGTCAAAAACAGCAGCTGACTGCCCACGCCCACCGCCGCCAGCGACTCCGCGCCCAGACGCCCCACAAATATCCGATCCAGAAAACTATTCGCCGATTGCACGACCGAAGCCGCCATCGTCGGCAACGCCAGTCGCCAGACAGTACGCGCCGCTTGGTCTTCGGAGAGCAAACGCGCCTCCGAAACGCCTGAATAACGCATGGTTTTCATAACGGTTGAACGATTGACCCTATGCGTAGGCGCAAGTGCGCCCACGCCATACCGCTCGATTATACCTGCTCGAATCGGGTATGCTTATGCCATGCGCTGGGGTTGGATGCTGTTCGACGCGGCGGCGTTGACGCTCTTCGTGTTGACAGGCTTGCGTAGTCACGGCACTTTGGACGAGTTTGGGTTGCAACGCAGTCTGCCGCCGTTCTTGATAGGCTGGTTCGGGGTTGCTTGGCTGGTCGGCGTCTATCGCGCGCAGCCGCCCAGATGGGCTTTGCCTGTTGCGTGGGTATTGGGCGTGACGCTGAGCATCATGTTGCGCAATCAGTTTCTGGGGCGAGGGCTGTTCGGGGCGATTGCGCCTATCTTCTGGGCGATTTCGCTGACGGGCGTCGCGCTGTTCACAGGACTGCCGCGCCTGATTGCCGCGCGAATCGTGCGGCGGCGCGTGGCGACCAAGTGAAGCCTTGGCACGATGCGAAAGATTCTTCTGCTAACCCCAATTGCTCTACTCATCGCGCTGTTCGCGGCTGGGGGCTACTGGTGGCGTCAGCAGACGCGCCCAGTTAGCACGACTTTCCAGCCGCAGCTGGTGCGCCTGCGCGAGCCGATGGACGCCGATGCGATAGCCCAACGCCTCTACCAACGCAAACTGGTGCGCAACCCGCGCCTGCTCGCATGGCAACTCAAGCGCAAAGGCAAATCGCAAATCGCCGCAGGCGACTACGAGTTCAGCCCCAGCCAGAACCTGTTCGAGATTGCCGACATCCTCATCCACGAACAGTTCACACGCAACTGGGTCACCATCCCCGAAGGTTGGACGATTGCCCGAATTGCCGAGCGGCTCGCCGAGCGAGGCATCGCCGACAAGGAAGAGTTCCTGCAACTCTGTCAGCAGCCGCAACAGTTCCAAGATATCGATATGCCCCTCCCCCAACACCTCCACCTTGAGGGCTACCTGTTCCCCAGCACCTATCGCCTGCCGCCCGGCACAGGCGCAGAGCAGGCTATCCGTACCATGCTCCTAACCACGCGCCAACAGGTGTATCAACGCTACAAAGACGCCATGAAGCAACGCGGGTTGAACCTGCACGAACTGCTCACGATAGCCTCGATGATAGAGAAAGAGGTGCTGCACGACGACGAACGCCCCCGAGTGGCTTCGGTCATCTACAATCGATTGAAGATTAACATGCCCCTCCAAATCGATGCAACGGTGCTGTACGGCATGGGCTCTTGGAAAGAGCGCGTGCTGTATAAAGACTTGCGCCACCCTTCGCCCTACAACACTTATCTCAATCGGGGGTTGCCGCCCGGACCGATCGCCAATCCGGGCTTAGCCAGTATTCGCGCCGCGCTCGGCCCTGAACCGACCGACTACCTGTTCTATGTGGCGCAGGCGGACGGCTACCACCGATTCTCGCGCACCTACGAAGAGCATCGACGCGCTATCCAAGAGATTCGGCATCAGCAAACCCCGTAGCGACGCAGCAGCAGGAATTTCAACCCTCTGTGCGAACTTCTCTGGGGAGGTTCAGACGATGGCTATCAAGGTAGGAGTTCAGCTCTATTCGGTGCGTGAGGATTGCAAGCGCGACTTGCCCCACACGCTGGCGGAAATCGCCAAAATCGGCTATGTCGGCGTGGAGTTTGCGGGCTACTACGACTACGACGCAGCGACCCTGCGCAAAATGCTCGACGAGAACGGCTTGGAGTGCTGCGGCACACATATCGGGTTGGACGCGCTGCTGGGCGACAACCTGCCGCGCACGCTGGAGTTCCACGCGACGCTGAAGTGTCCCTATCTGATTGTGCCCGGCTTACCTGCCGAGCGCACGGCGTCGCGCGAGGCATGGCTGGAGACCGCGCGCCTGTTCAACGAGATTGCCGAGCAGCTCAAACCGCACGGCTTCCGCACAGGCTACCATAACCACTGGATCGAGTTCCAGCCGTTTGAGAACGGCGAACTACCATGGGATGTGTTTTTCGGCAACACGACGCCCGATGTGATTATGCAAATCGACACGGGCAACGCGCTACATGGCGGGGCGCACGCGACGCCGTTCGTGCGCAAGTACGCAGGGCGCGCCGTCACGGTACACTGCAAAGAGTTCTCCAGCACGAACAATAGCGCCATCATCGGCGAGGGCGAAGTGCATTGGAGCGACTTTTTCGAGGCGTGCGAAACAGTCGGCGGCACGCAGTGGTACATCGTGGAGCAGGAGACCTACGCGCACACGCCTCTTGAAACCATCCGCCTCTGCTTCGAGGCGATGCGGAGCATGGGTAAGGTGTAATTTGCGTCGGCGCGGCTCGCTACGCAGGTGCGCCGCAACTCTGGGTAAACGCGATAAAGTCTTCCAGCGTCTCTTCGGCGCGCCCCGACTCGATGGCGCGTAGGGCGACCAAGACGCCGTCGCGAATATCGTCCACGCGCCCTGTGAGCCACAACGCCACGCCTGCGTTGGGCAGGATAGCCTGCATGCGCGATTCGTCGTCGCCCGTTATCGCCGCGCGGAGAATCTGCGCGTTCTCCTGCGGGGTCGCGCCGGGCGTCAACGCCGACTCCGAAACCGCCTGCAGCCCCAAATCGTTCGGCGTGAACTCGAAAGTCTCGATAGAGCCGTCGGACTTGAGATGCGCCGCAACTGTGACGCCTATCGGCGAGACCTCGTCGAGTCCGTCCATCCCATGCACCACCAACGCGCGTTGTGTGCCCAGCTGCGCCAGCGTTTCGGCTATGAGCGTGAGCCATTCCCAGCTGAACACACCCAGCAGCTGCTTGGGGGCGTTGGCAGGGTTGGTCAGCGGTCCGAGCAAGTTGAACACCGTGCGCACGCCGAGCTCGCGCCGCACGGGGGCGACATGGCGCATCGCAGGGTGATGCATCGGCGCGAACATGAACCCCACGCCCACCTGCTCGATGCCCTGTGCAATCTGCTCGGGAGTTAGGTTCAGGTTCACGCCCAGCGCTTCCAGCACATCCGCGCTGCCACAGCGACTGCTCACAGCGCGATTGCCGTGCTTGGCGATGGGCACACCCGCCGCCGCCACGACAAACGCCGTCGCTGTGGAGAGGTTCCAAGTCTTCAGCGTGTCGCCGCCCGTGCCGCAGGTGTCCAGCAGGTCGGGGTTGTCAACGGGCACTTTGACTGAGTGCTTACGCATCGCCCGCGCGAAGCCGATGAGCTCGTGGAGCGTCTCGCCGCGCGTGCGCATCGTCATCAGCACGCCCGCTATCTGCACGGGCGTCAGCGCGCCTTGCATCATCGCGTCCATTAGCTGCTCCGCTTGCGTGGAGTCCAAATCTTCCCCTTCCAACACGCGCCGTACCAGCAATCCGAGTTCCATAACTGTAAACTATACCCGCATAATCCCATCGAGGCTCGGCTCCTAAGAACCGAACCCCGTGAAGCGCCCCGTCGGTAGCAGGAATTTTATCGGCTCTAACGAACCCTGCGCAGGGCGCAACGCCCTCTGGAGGTTGAACATGAGCAAGATACGCTTAGGGCTAATTGGCAGCGGCGGTATGGCGCGCCATCATATTAATGTGCTGCAAGGTGTAAGCGAAGCGGAACTCGTCGCAGTCACGGAGCCGAACCACGACCAACGCCACGCGACGCTGGAACGCTTCCCCCACTTGCAGGGCGCGCCGTTCTTCGACGACTATCGCCAAATGCTGGAACAAGTGGAGCTGGACGGCGTGATTATCGTGACCCCCCACACGCTCCACTTCGAGCAGGCGATGGCAGCGCTGGATAAAGGACTGCATGTGATGATCGAGAAGCCGATGGTCTGCACTGTCGAACACGCGCAGATACTGGTGCGGCGCATGCGTGAGACGGGCAAAGTGGGACTGATTGCCTACCAGCGGCACTACATCCCCGTCTATCGCTATGTGTATGAGGGGATTCGGCGCGGCGAGATTGGCGAGCCGCACTTCGTGCAAGCCATCAACCTGCAAAACTGGATGCACGCGACCGCCAACACTTGGCGTCAAGACCCTGCGCTGTCGGGCGGCGGACAAATCAACGACACAGGCTCGCACCTGGTGGATTTCCTAATGTGGATTATCGACGCGCCCGCCATCAAAGTGAGCGCGTATATGCAATATTTTGACCGCAAGGTGGATATCAACTCCGCATTGGCGTTCGAGTATGCCAACGGCACGATAGGTAACCTCTCGATTATCGGTAGCACCACCGTCGGCTGGCACGAGGAGATCACTGTCGTCGGCAGCGAGGCAAGTTATCTGATTCGGCACGACCAACTGGAGATATGCGACGCGCGCGGCAACCGCTACAAGCAGGAGCAGCTGCCGCCCGGCTCGCAGCCCGTGATTAACTTCGTGAACGCGATACTGGGGCGCGAGGAGGTGCAGTCCAAGCCAGAGAACGCGCTGCGCATCACGGCGTTCACCGAGGCGGCGTGGCAGTCGGCGGCGGAGGGGGGCGTTCCCAAGCCGATCGCGCAACTCCAAGAATAGATAGGGTACACTTTACCGTGCGGTCGCGCTAAGCGGGGAGCTGGCGGTTCCCTGTACCTGCAACCCGCCATAGCAGGGCCGAACTCCGATTCGAGGCGGGACGGTGGACGCGCACCGAGCGCACGCGCCCGTGTGGATCATCGGGACTTACGCAACGGAGGGATGGTGAACCCCGCCAGGTCCGGAAGGAAGCAACGGTAAGTCATTTCCCCGTGTGCCGTAAGCCCCCCGATAGGAGCGGGTAGCGACGCCACGACGCGCCCAACGCCGTCGACAGTCGGTGCGCGACCGCATTACCGCTCCAATAGGTTGCGTAAAGCAGGCTCCAGCGTCGGATAGCGGAACTCGTAGCCTGCCTCGAGAAGGCGCCGAGGCAAAACGCGCGAACCTTGCAGCAGAAAATCTGCCGCCTCACCCAACATCAGGCGCAACGCAAACGCAGGCGCACGCAATAGCGCAGGACGCAGCAAGACCTTGCCCAGCGCCTTCGCAAACTCTTGCATCGTGACAGGGTGCGGCGCGGTGCAGTTGAACGCGCCCGCGAGGTCGTCCCGCGCCATCAGGAACGCCGCAGCGCCCACCACATCCTGCAGGTGTATCCACGAGAGCCACTGCTTGCCAGAGCCGATAGGGCCGCCCACGCCGAGTTTGAACGGGGTGAGCATCCGTTCCAACGCGCCGCCGCCCTCGCCCAACACGACGCCGATGCGCATATAGCACAGCCGCACGCCGCGCTCCTGCACAGGTGCAGCCGCCGCTTCCCACGCCTTGCCCAACTCCGCGAGAAAGCCTGACGCAGGTGGGCAATCCTCGTCGCAGGTCGCTTCGGGACTCTGGTCGTAGATGCCAATCGCCGAGGCTTGGAGCATCACACGCGGGGGCGTCTGCACCTGCTGAATCGCTTGCCCCAGCAACTCGGTGGTCTTCACGCGGCTGTCCCACAAACGCCGCTTGACTTGAGGCGTCCACCGCTGCGCAATCGTCTCCCCCACGAGATTGACGAGAACATCGGCGTCCTCAAGAGTGCGCGTCCACTCTCCAAGCGTCTGGGCGTCCCAGCCGACGGCTTGTACGCCTTCAGGGAGTTGCGCACTGTCAGGATTGCGCGTCAACACGGCGAGGGTGTGCTGGGTCGCCCACTCGCGCAGCATCGCCGTGCCGATAAAACCTGTGCCGCCTGCAATAAGGACGCGCATCCTACGGCTCCACACCCAGTTCGCGCAGTTTCGCACGCAGGCGTTCAAGCTCCGCTTGCGCTTGCTCGCGCTGCAGACGCTCCGTCTCCGCTTCGCGTTGCGCTTGCTCGGCTTGGCGTTGCGCTTGCTCGGCTTGGCGTTGCGCTTGCTCGGCTTCACGCTCCGCCCGTTCCGCGCGCTCCTCGTCGGTCAGCACGGGCGTTCCATCGGGATAGAAGAAACGCAGATAGTTGAAGCGGCGTCCCCAGAAACTGCTATACATAACGCCTACCCAACCTTCCAGAACCGAGCTCCAACACCAGCCTTGCTCGTTCTTGGGTTTATCCTCATATTGCCCATCGACCCACTCCAGCCCAGTAAACTCGCTTGTGTTCGGGTCGTATAGAAAATACTCGCGCGTGCGGAACACATCACGATAGACAGTCAGCTTATCGCCCTTGTCTTTGTCGGCAGTGGAGGGCGACAGCACCTCGATAATCAGGTCGGGATACTTGCCGTCCTCTTCCCACACCACCCAGCGCCGCCGAAACTTCGTCCCGTCAACACCCGTCACTATGAAAAAGTCGGGTCCGCGGCAGGAAGTGTCGCGCCCCATCACGATGTCCGTCGCTTGCTGGAGACTGTAATATACAAACATGTTGCCCCCAGCGAAATAGTCGCTACGGTTCAGTCCCCAGTTCTTGGCAAGCTCCAGCAACAGATGCAACTGATAGAGGTGGATAATGTCTTCCATGGGAATGTCGTCCTCGTAGGGGAGCAAATCCGTGTATTTTTGAATCGCCGCAAAGACCTCTGGGTCTCGCGTCGCTTCATACTGCGGTAAAAGACGCTGCAGCTGTGCAATTGCATGCAGCTGCAATACCTGCTCTGGCGTGATGATTTCCACTTCCCGACCATCAATCGTGATGACCATCGTAAAACCTCACATTCAGTATACCCAAACAGGTATTATACTGCCTACTCACTCAAGGAGGAGACCATGCGAACAGGCATAGTTCTGATAACAGCGGGTTTACTGACAGCGTTTGCGTGGAGCCAGATGCGCGATGTACCGCCCGGCCACTGGGCCTATCAGGCGATTCGTGAGTTGGTGCGCTTGCGCATTCTGGAGGGTTTCCCAGACGGCGAGTTCAAGCCGAACCGCCAGGTGACTCGCGCCGAGTTTGCCCAAGCAATTGCACGCGCCTACCGCGTGATCGAAGAGCGCATCCGAGCAAGCGAGAATCGGCTCGATCAGATAGCCCCTCAAAGTGACGCGACCGCCCAACCCTCACCTGAAGGGCGCCAGCTCCAAGAGTTGCGACAGGCGGCGGGCGAACTGCAGCAGCTGCGCCAAGCCGTCGAGACCCTCCAACGGTTGGCGCAGGAGTTCGAAACTGAGCTGAGCGCGTTGAATCTCAGCGTGCGCGACCTGCGACGCGACTTGGCGAGCTTGGAAGAGCGCATTCGCTCGGAGGAGCGCCGCACGAACCGACTCAGGGGCGACCTCACGCTCGCGGTGTTCGGCACGCACAGCTACGATGGGCGCAGCGCGTATACCCTCAACGGGCTGGAAATTAACTCCACAGGCAAGTTCCTGCAGAGCGTGGGCGTGCTGCACGAGCTGGGGCTGCAGGTGGATGTGCCCATAAACGCGCAGGTCGAAGCGCAGGCGACCGTTATCCTCGGCAACTACCTGCCCTTCACGCGCGGAGCGACGCGCCTGGCCGACTTCATCGACGCTGATAAGACCGCTCCCGGCGTGGGCGCAACTGATTTTACAATCTGGGAGGCCTACATTACCGCGCCAATAGAGGTGTTGGGTGCGCGCGTGCAGGCACAGGTGGGGCGCATCCCGCTCAAACTCACGCCGTACACACTCCAGCGCATCGAACCCGACTACTACCTGGCGTTCGAGCGGTATCGCGACCGCGCACACCGTGCGGACGGCGCGCGCCTGTCGGCGAACTTCGGCGGGTTAGATGCCCAGCTATTTCTCGTGAGCAGCTACGGCCTCCAATCGAACACGGCTCGGCTGTTCCCCATCTCCTTCGCGAACCACAACGCCTCTGTAAGCGCGCCTGCCGACCAAATGGCGGGAGTGCGGCTGGGCTACCAGTTCCGCGTGGGCGAGTTCCCCGTGCAGCTGGGCGCAACCTACTTGGCGGCGGGCGTCGGGCGCAACCGCGCACTCAATCATATCAATAACACCGTGCGCACCGACATCAATCGCGTCGATGTGTTGGGTATCGACCTACAATCGCGTGCCAACGAGATTGAGGTGCGCTTCGAGTATGCCCTGAGCAACCTCCTACGCGGGAGCGGCACGCGCGCTATCGGCGGTCGCAATAAGGCGTTCGATCTCAGCGCAAGCTACTCCTTCTCCGAGCGGTGGGACGCGCAACTGGGGTATCGCGAGATCGAGCCGTACTTCGTCGCGCCAGGCAACTGGGGACGCATCGGATACCTGTACAACCCCTCCGATCTGAAGGGAACTTACCTTGCGACACGCTATCAGGTCAGCGAAGAGTTAGGACTGCGCCTCGCGGCGGATTTCTACACAGGCGCCGCGAAACTGCCCTTCAATCAGGGCTACCAGAGCCGCGACCGCATGCGTCGGGTGCAACTGGAGGCGAACTATCGCTATAATCCGCGCTGGCGTTTCCACCTGACCTACGAGAATGTCGGCTGGGAGATCAACAGCTTCGCGCTCGGCGGACAGCGTGGCAAACCTGAATGGAACTACCTCACCCTGCGCGCTGCCTACGACCTCGGCGAAAACATCGAGTTCAATCTGCTGTACCAGTATATCGATGCGAACGGCAAGGGCGTCGCATTTCTAAGCGGCGGTCCGAACGCAGCGGGTAATCGCGCGGGCGTCTTCGCCACCAATCTGCAATACAGCTTCTGAAGCCAGTTTCCCCACCCTGCTCGGGTGGGGAAGCTTTAGTCTGCTGATTGAACCTCAGCTTTGAAACACGGCGCGCAGGCTGTCTGCGATGTGGCGCAAGCCCAGCTCGGGAAACACTCGGTAGCCGCTCACGTCCGCTGTGATGTAGCCGTGGTAGCCGATGGTCTCCAACGCGGCGCGCACGGTAAGCCACGGCACATCGCCTTGCAGCGGGTTCGTAAAGCCCTGAATGTTGCCTACATCGCCCCGAAAGTCCTTCACATGCACGCGCCGTATCCGATTGCCCAAAATTGTAATCCAATGTTGTGGGTAGCCATACGCCAAAATATTGCCCACATCGAAATAGACGCCCACATAGGGGCTGCCGATAGAGTCGATGAGGTCGCGCATCTCCAGCGGGCTGAGCAGGAATCGGTTCCAGACATTCTCAATTGCAATCGCGACGCGGCGTCGCTCGGCGTCGGGGGCGAGTTGTTGGAGCGCGGCTTTGGCGCGTTCGTAGGCAACATCGTAGGGCACATCGGTCGTCACGACGCCGGGTACAACCAGAATCGCCTCTACACCCATCGCCTGAGCCAAGCGTAGCTGCTGACGGCACAGCTCGAGCGACTCCTCGCGCACGGCAGGGTCGGGATGAGTGAAGGGTTTCTGCCAATAGACGCCTGTGGAGAGCGCGCTGAGTTCGACGCCGATAGTGTCCGCCTCACGTCGCAGCGCTTGGGCGTCGGCGTCTGCGGT
>JARJMV020000092.1 GCA_029335935.2 bacterium | reverse complement strand
TTCCAAGCCCGACGCGCAGAATCGGTTCACCGTCGCGCCGGGCGTGCTGTGGGGCAGTCCTGCGCGGAGCGCGGCGACACGGGCGATGTTGAGCCCCTGCTCACCCTCAGGCGTCGCGCAGCCCATGAGTACATCTTCGATCTCGGCAGGGTCTAACGCGGGACAGCGGGCAAGCACTGCTTGAATGGCGAGCGCGGCGAGGTCATCAGGGCGGGTGTGGCGCAGGCGGCCGCGCGGCGCTTTGCCAATCGGCGTGCGAACAGCCGCAACAATCAGGGCTTCGTTGCTCATGCGTGCCTCCAGTCTCGGCAAAGTGTACCCGAACACCGACGCCTAACTATCGCCGCGCGACTGCCGAGGCGCAATCAACCCCAACAGTGCGCCTGTGATGGCAAGGTTCTTCATAAACTGTATCCGTTCCGCCGTCTGCTGGGGTTCTTCAAACTTCCAGAAGGCATGGAAGATGAAGGTTGCAGGTACCAGGAACACCAACAGCATCAGTGCGCCAAGCGGAATGTGGAAGCCTGTTATGACCAGCGCGGAGCCAACGAGTTCCAATCCGATGGCGCCCACCAACAAGAGCGGGGCGAGCGGCATGCCCGCGTCCGCCATGCGCGCTGCGGTCGCCTCGAAGGTGAGGATTTTGTTCACGCCAGAGGTGAGAAAAATCAGGCACAGGAGTACTCGCCCTACCACGCTGAGGTATCGGTTCCAGTTCATCGGTGGAGTGTACCCCACTTGGCAGGAATCGGGCGCACGACGTGGAAGAATAAGTTGGTATGGAGTGGGTTGTGTCCGCGCTGGAGGGCGCGGCGACGGGGGTGGGCACGGAAGCCCTGACGAACCTGATACGCACGGTGGCGCAGTTGGACGGGGTGTGGAACGCGCTGACGCTGAAAGCGGCGCGCAAACCGCCCTATGTGATTGCGCACGCGCCCCACGAGCCGAATCCGCGCTTGCCCGACACACTGCCCTTCGAAATCGCTTCGACGCAGTGGGTACTGGCGGGAGACTGGGCATGGCAGATTACGCCCCTGCCAGTGCCTGAACTCTACTATGTGTTGCGCACGCGCCCCGAGCAGCAACATCGCCCCGAATGGCGCATCGCCGCGCAGTTAGCCGCGCTGCTGGGGCAACATGAGCGTTTCCACCGCGAAATCGACGCGCTGAAACGGCTCTCGCGCCAACGCCTTACCGCGTTGGGCACCCTGTATGAGACCGCCGTCGCGAGCGAGCAGGGCGGGCTGGAGCCGTTCCTGCAGTTAGCTACGCGCCGCGCCGCCCAAGCGATGGACGCCCAAGCCTGCACACTGATGCTGCTGGATGAAGCCACCCAAACACTTGCTATCGCCGCCAACTATGGACTGCCCGATAAACTCATCGAGCAGGCGCGCGTGCGACTCGGCGAGGGCGTGGCGGGCTATGTCGCGCAGACGGGTGAGCCACTGCTGCTGACCGACTTAGAGCAGGAACCCAACCTGCGCCACCTCACCCCACGCACCCACATCAGCAGCTCGATTAGTGTGCCCCTGCGCAACCGCGACAACGCCGTGATTGGCGTGCTGTCCATCCGACGCCTGCGCCCCGCGCCGCCCTTCACACAGGAAGACCTACGCCTGTTCGCCGTGTTCGCCAACCAAATCGCCTCCGCCTTAGAAAACGCCCGACTCTATCAAGAACTCAACCAGAACCTACATCGGCTCTCGACCCTCGTGGAACTCACCGAGACGATAACGGCAGAGCTAAACATCGACAAACTGCTTGAGAAGGTCGGGCAGAGCATTAGCGATACGGTCGGCTTTGCGCGTTGCGCGATTTTTCTGACGGGCGAGTCGTCGCGTGTGTACCTCCCGCGCCTCATTCACGGCTACCGCCCTGAGATGTTCCCCGCGCGTGGCTTCCGCAAGGGCCAGGGCGTAATCGGCATGGTCGCCCAAGAGCAACACAAGCTGGTCGTGCGAGACGCCTTACAGGAGAAGCAGCCGATGCGCGGGTTCGGGCGCACGCTCGGCGCAAGACGCTACTGCGCATTACCGATCGTGGTTCACGAAGACTGCATCGGCGTGGTGTTGGCGGACAACCAGAACGCTCCGTTCACCGAAGAGCAGGTGGAGCTGCTCAACGCGTTCGTGAGCCAGGTGGGTATCGCCATCGTGAACGCGCGACTATACCAAGATCGGGAGCGGCGGTATCGGGAGTTGCAGAGCCTCGCCGCGTTCCGCAATAACATCTTGCGCAGTCTCGGCTCGGGGATGTTCACCGTCGATGAGAACGGGATTATCACCACTTGGAACCGCGCGGCGCAGCAGATCCTGGGCGTTTCGGGGCGTCAGAGCGTCGGGCGACACTACAGCGAAGTGTTGGCAGCCGACGCCTGCCCGATTGCCCGCCCCGATTGCCATAACCTGCAAACCGCCATCGATCAGGTGCTGCAAGACTCCACGACGCGCAACCTCTACAAGCTCACAGCTCAGGTCGGCAACGCGCAGCGCGTGCTGAACGCCGCCGTCTCGCCCTTGCTCGCGCGCGGCAGGCAACCGCAAGGCGCAGTGGTGCTGTTCGAGGACATCACGGAATACCTCAACTAGGAGTCGCGCCTAAGCGAGATGGAACGGCTCGCCGCCGTCGGGCAGATGACCGCCACAATCGCGCACGAGATACGCAACCCGCTCACCGCACTGCGCGGCGCGGTAGACCTGATGCGCCAAGAAGAGCCGCTGCCCGAATCGCTGAGCCTGTATATCGAAGTAATCCAGCAGGAGGCGCAACGCCTGACCGAAATCGCGGAAGAGTTTTTGGAGTTCGCCAAGCCGTTCCACCTGCAAATCCGCCCTACGCCGCTCAAACCCCTCCTGCAGCGCGTGCTGCTGGTCCAGTCGCCCACCTTGCAAGCGATGCGCGTGCAGACCGCCCTCAACGCGCCCGACGAGCTCATCGCACCCATCGACACCGGACGCCTCGAACAGGCGCTGCATAACCTCATCCAAAACAGCACACACGCCATGCCCGACGGCGGGATTATCACCCTAAGCGCATACGAACACGACGACTGGATTAAAATCTCCGTCCAAGACACTGGCAGCGGCGTGCCCCCAGACATCCGAGACAAGATTTTCACGCCATTCTACACCACCCGCACGCGCGGAACTGGACTGGGGCTCAGTATCGTCAAAAAGATAATCGAAGGGCACGGCGGCAAGATTACGCTCGAATGCCCTCCTGAGGGAGGCTCCATCTTTACGCTGTGGTTGCCGAAAATTCAAACCACAGAGTAAGGAACCTCATCAAGGCTCTTGAGGAGACGCTATGGCGCATACCGTCTTGATTGTGGACGATGAGTTGAACATTCGCCGAGTGCTGGAGCGCGCCTTCACCAAGGAAGGCTACCAAGTGCATACGGCAGAGGGCGGCCATCGAGCGTTGCGCATCCTGGATGAGACGCCGTGCGACTTGATGCTGACCGATGTGGTGATGCCCGACATGACAGGGTTGGAACTGCTCAAGCACGCGCGTCAAAAGCACCCCCACCTACAGGTAATCCTCATGACGGCGTTCGGCACGATACCGACGGCGGTGGAGGCGATGCGAGCCGGCGCGTATGATTTCCTCACCAAGCCCCTCGATATGGAGGTGCTACGCAAGGTGGTGCGCAACGCGCTACGCGAGCCGACAGCACCGACGAAACCCACCGCGCGGAAAGCCCCCAAACGCAAGCAGGTCGCCTTCATCGGCGAAAGCCCCGCCGTGCAGCCAATCCTGGAGACCGTGAACCGTGTTGCAGACACCCGCACGACCGTGCTGATTACTGGCGAGAGCGGCACAGGTAAGGAGCTGATTGCCCGCATGCTACATGAACGAAGCCAACGCGCCGACAAACCGTTCGTGGCAGTCTCCTGCGCCGCCATCCCCGAAACGCTGCTGGAGGTGGAGCTGTTCGGCGCGGTAAAAGGCGCCTACACCGGCGCAGAGACCGACCGAGTCGGCAAGTTCGAGGCGGCGAACGGCGGCACGCTGTTCTTAGATGAAATCGGCGACATCCCGCCCCTGATCCAGGTGAAACTGCTGCGCGTGCTGCAAGAGCGCGAAATCGAACGGCTCGGCAGCAACACGCCCACCCCCATCGATGTGCGCTTAGTGGCAGCCACGAACCGCAACTTGGAGCAGGCAGTGGAGACAGGCACGTTCCGCAGCGACCTATATTATCGCCTGCAGGTGGTGCATATCCATCTGCCGCCACTGCGCGAGCGACGCGAGGACATCCCCCTATTAGCCAATCACTTCCTCCAGAAGTTCGCCCAAGAGAATGGACGCGCCCTGCGCGCGATTAGCCCCGAAGCGATGCACATTCTGCAGAACGCCTGCTGGAAGGGGAATGTGCGCGAGCTGGAGAATGTGATGGAGTCGGCGGTGGTGCTTGCCCCGCCCGACGCCGAGACGCTGTTGCCCGAACATCTGCCCCACGGACTGCGAAGCTAAGCCGCGCGCTGCTGCAAGTAGTCCGCCAAGTCGCGCCAGTAGGTCTGGAGCCGTTGGAGCGCCTCAGGGGCACGGGTCAGGTCACCGCTTTTGCCCGCTTGTTCCAGCTCGTAAGCGATCTCGGCGAAGCCATCCGCGCCCACCGAGCGCGCGCTGCCTTTGAGCGTATGCGCCGCCGCGCCCAGCGCACCCGCGTCGGCGCCCGCCACCGCCATCTCAATCTGCGTTAGCAGCTCAGGCGTCTGCGCTAAAAAGTCGCCCAGGATCTCCGCGATGAACTCCTCATCGCCGCCCGCAATCTCGCTCAGGTAGTCGTAGTTAATCAAGATGTGTCTCCTCCACTACGTGGATTGGACAGTCTCGTCCAAGCGTTCTCGTCGGCGGGGACGCCGACTCTACGGTAGCGCACGGACAGGACTGTCCGTGCCACAGTGGCTTGGACAGTGATGTCCAATCGATTTCGTCGGCGGGGACGCCGA
>JARJMV020000081.1 GCA_029335935.2 bacterium | reverse complement strand
GCGTAGAACGGTTCTTGATACATCTGTGCGCCCTCTTCCGTGCCGACGCCTATCGTGGCGGCATACGAGAAGAAGTTCACCCCATAAGCGCGATTGCCCGACGCCGAGAGCTGACGCGCAAACTCGACTTGACGAAGCGTGTTCTCAATCGTATTCAGGTAGTTGCCGATGCCCACCACGCCGATGCGTCCGTGTTGGTGGTCTTTTAGGAAGTTCGTCCAGCGGCGGTAGTACTCTGCGAGGCGCGGGTTCGCCTCGTTGTAGTACACCATCGGGATTGCCATATCCAAGATACCCTCCCGAAGCCAGCTTTGCCAGTCTTGGAACACGGCGCGGTAGGCGGAGCGGTTCACCCAGTCGTCGGCGTTTTGGGGTCCGTCGCCCCAAGTAATCAGCGCAGCGCTCACTTTCAGGCGGGGCTTGAGCGCGGTCGCTTGGGCGTAGATGTTGCGCACGGCAGCCGTCACTTGGTCGCGTCGCCACTGCTTCCAGAGCGGGTCGGTCGGTTCGGGTTTGTCCGCGCGCCCGTAGCGGCGGTTGAACCGCTCGACGCTCACAGGGTTGTAGCCCCAACGCTCGCCTGTGTAGCGGATGTAGTCGAAGTGGATGCCGTCGATGTCATAGCGGCGCACGATATCCAGTACAACTTTTGTGAACCATTCTTGGTAGACGGGGTGTCCCCAGTCGCCTGCGTAGCCGACCTCGGTGATGCGCTTGCCCTCGTAGTCTTCGGTTTGGATTTCGGGGCGTCGGTTCAGGATGTGTTTGGGGTCGCTGGGCCAGCCGCTGCCGGGCCATATCGGATGGCAGTTCAGCCACACATGCACCTCGATGCGCGGGGTTTCGGAGTGCGCCCGCTCAATCAGATATGCCAGCGCGTCGAAGCCCTCCTGTTGCTGGGTTGCGAACGGCTCCAGCGGTGAAGCGTAGTGCGCGTCGCCGCGTTTGCGCATCTGCACAATCACGGCGTTCATATGCGCGGCGCGCACGCGCTGCAGCAGCGTGTCTACCTGTTCGGGAGTGTGAAACCCTTGATTGAAGCCGTCGACCCAGAATCCTCGAAACTCTGCCTGTGCCTGTGCGGAGAGCCACATAAGCGCCATCCCTGCCACGAGCGTCCATCCGTATCGCATCGAGCGGAGATTGTACCTGAGCGGAACGCTCACCAATCAAACTCCAGCAGCTCGATAGGCGCGTGGGTGAGCGGCTCACAGCCCGTCTCAGTGACCCATACATCCTGCTCGATGCGCACGCCGCCGAAGCCTGGCACATAGACGCCGGGTTCCACTGTGAGCGCCATGCCTGCTTTCAGGGGCTGCTTATCGCGGAACGACAGCCCAGCGCCGTCGTGAACAAGCAAGCCGAGCGAGTGTCCCAAGCTGTGCCCGAAGTAGTCGGACAGCCCGTGCTTGGCCAACACTTTGCGCGCGAGCGCGTCGATCTGTTTGCCGCGCTTGCCAGGGCGGATAGCGTCGATGCAGCGTTGCACAGCTTCCAGCACGGCGTTGTAGATTCGGCGTTGCTCTGCGCTCGCTTTGCCGATGACGACGGTGCGCGTGAGGTCGGAGCAGTAGCCGTTGAGTTTCGCGCCGAAATCGACCGTGACGAAATCGCCGCGTTGCAGGCGTCTTTCGGTGGGTTTGCCGTGCGGGAGGGCGGTGCGCTCGCCAGAGACGGCGATGGTCTCGAAGGCGGGGTACGCGCCCTGACGACGGATATAGAAGTCAATCTCCATCGCGATGTCCCACTCGGCGATTTCGGGCTGGAACAGGCGTTGGATATGCTCGAAGGTCGCGTCGGCGAGATGGGCGGCGTCGCGCAGTCGGGCGATTTCGTAGGCGTCCTTGACTTGACGCATCCGTTCCACAGGCGCGCCGATGGGGCGCACGCGCACGCCTGCCCTACGCATCGCGCGGCGCAACCCCTGCAACCCCGCCACCGACACACTACTTTCAACGCCCAACACCTTCGTGCCCAGCGCCGCTGCCGTCTCCGCCACCGTCGCGTTGAACTCTTTCAGAATCGGGTTCAACACGATGGGCAGGTCGGCGATTTCCGCCTGCGCTTGGGTGGCGTAGATGCCGCTGGTGACGAACCGCTCGGTGTCGGGTGTCAGCAGCAGCGCGCCGAACGAGCCTGTGAAGCCCGTCAGATAGTACAGGTTGCCCGTGTTGGTAATCAGCAGCGCGTCGGGTGGAAGTTTTCCCTCGAACACCTGCTTCCGCAGCGCAGCGCGTCGCCCTGCATAGTTCGCCGTGGCAGGGGGGGTCACTCCAGTGGCTTGACCTTGATGTTGCGATACCATATCGGGTTCCCGTGATTTTGCAAAGCGATGTAGCCAGGGCGGGTCATCGTGTTGTAGGCGTATTTGAACTTGTTGGGCGAGCCGTCGGGGTTGCGCCCTGGTTCCGTCCAGCGGCTCAAGTCCACCTCGTTAATTTTTTCACCGTTCAAAAATACCACAATTTGGCTATCTTTAGCGATGATATGGTAGGTGTTCCATTCGCCAGCGGGCTTGACGGCGTTCTTGCTGGGGGCTTGGATATCGTAGATCGCGCCGCAGTCGTGTTTGCTGGGCGTCTCCTTGCCGTAGCTGTCCAGCACTTGCACTTCGATACCTGTGTGGACGGGGTCGTTTTTGTCCCAAGTGCGCAGGAACACGCCGCTGTTGCCCTTGGGCGAGACTTTGAAGTCGAGTTTCAGTTCGAAATTGCGGTACACGCCGTCGGCGTAGATCATCCCCCCGCCACCCTTGCCGGTGCAGTGCAGGGTTCCGTCCTCGACGAGCCACGAGCCGTCCGCGCCTGCCACGGTCCAGCCTTTGAGGCTCTCGCCGTCGAAGAGCAGTTTCCAACCGTCTTTGATTTCCTGTTCGCTGAGCTGATTGTGTTGCTGGAGCGCGATTGCTGCGCCGATTAGCAGCATAAACGCGCCCATCAAAAACCCTATGAATCGCGTAGCGCTGTGCATAGTGGTGGGTGTTCGCGCGTGTGTGTGGGATTCCTGCTGTTAGCGGCAGGTTTCGACGGCGTGCATCTCCACGAGGGGGCAGTTTGGGTCGGCGTCGGCGCCGCAGTGCAGGCACACATCCGTCGCCTTCAGGATGCCCGATTCCACGCCTGCACGGATGAACGCGCTTAGCCCGTTGATGAAGGCGTGCCGTTCCGCTGGGTTCATCTGCGTCAGCACGCTGGCGAACCGTTGGCGGCGTTCGTGGTCGACGCGCTGGATGAGCGCTGCGCCCGCGTCAGTGAGCGACAGCCCCACTTGGCGTCGGTCGCGCGGGTTCGCCACGCGCCGTATCAATTGCTTCTTCTCCAATCGATGCACCATGTTCGTGGCAGAGGGGTAGGAGATGTTCAGCCCCTCCGCGAGGTCGCCCACCGTCACGCGCCGATGCGTGTGCAGATAGCGCAACGCCTGCATCTGCGAGTAGGTCAAATCCGACTCCGCCAACTCGTCCAGTAACTTTTCGCCGATAGAGGTGTACATCGCTTGCAGGAACACTTGCGCGACCAGCTCGGCGTGGCTCAGCAGCTCCTCCGTCAACGCAACGGGCAGTTGAATAGGTTCCTTCACCAGTCTCACCTACTCCATAAGGATACCCTAAATGTATAGCGTGGCTAAATAATTCGACTTCAGCAGCGCGTCGTCGGCATTTGCGTTCCGCTGCTCTCTCGCACTACTGGGGTTTTGAATCTGCCCCCTACAGAATCGTGGCTAATTTTTCAATCACGCGTTCTGGGCGCACGCTGAGCATACACTGGTGGCGTTCCAGCAGGCAGTCGGCGTTGCGGAATCGGTTCTCGTAGCACTTGCTGCAGGGTT
>JARJMV020000079.1 GCA_029335935.2 bacterium | reverse complement strand
ATCACATAGGAGAAGGAGACGCTACCTGCGCCGCGTCCTGCCGTGCCGACAGTCACAAGAGAGATTAGCGCGCCCGTGCGAGTCGCGCGCTCTCCTGTCAGTTGCAGGCGTGTGCGCCCTGAGGAGACGAACCGATACTCTGGCGTCGAGCGCAGGTCTACCATGCGACCTGTGTTCAAGTCGGTCAGGCGCAGGCGGTAGCCCTGCGGCACGGTGTTCAGGTTCGGGAAGATGAGCGTCACCTCTTCGCCAGTCGCGGCTTCCACCAGCAGGTCGAACTGCTGTCGGTTGGCGAGCGGGCGTATCTCTTGCATCAGCGGCGCGCCCGTGCCCGACTTCAGGATGGTTAGGTTGACCGGGCGCTCGGGCAGCGGCGTGGGCGGCTCTTCAATGTCGCCTGCGCTACGCCCACTGCTCATCCCGACGAAGTTCTGGGTATCCACGCCGCGGCTGGTGCGCGCCACGATTTGTAATCGCCAATCGTTGGGCAGGTTCGGACGCTCTTGCACGGAGCGCGTGAGGTTGCCGCCGAAGCCCGTGCCGGGCAGAAACACGGGCGGGTAGACAAACTCCACATCCTCGGCGCACTTAATCCAGTAGCCCCGATGAGGCAAGATGGGGGTGTTCGGGTCCGAAGTGAACTTATACTCGCCCGTGAACTCATCCCAGAAGTAAATCACGCCACGAACAACGCCCTGCCCTGCCGCCTCCGCAAAGCTCAAGCTATTCCTCGGATTGCTGGACGGCACCACAACCACCTGCCCCAACACCAGCGGGTACGGGTAGGGGTTGCCAATCTGGTTCCAGCCCTTCTTGAGCGGCACGGGCACACTGGTATCGAACACGCTATCGGGGAAGCGTAAGCTGCCAGAGTCGTACTGAGCCACGAACGAATCTCCGGGCAAGAAGAGCCAAAAGCCTTGACCGGGTTGTATGGTATCGATGGTCTCGTACAACTCGCGTTCAGGGTTCCATCGCTTTGCTTGGTACGACACGGGGAGGTTGAGAACCTCGTCCAGGGTTCCTGTTGCCGTGAACGGTATCGAGACGATTTGGAAACCGCGCTCCAGCTTGCGATTCGTTGTCGCGGAGATAAGGATCGTACGCGCCACCGACTTCGTGGGAGCCGGCGGTGCTTGAACCGAGACGCGAAAAGTGACAAATCCCACGGTTGCAGGGTCGGCGACTACGCGCCATCGGACGGGCGCTGTTTGCCCAGGGGAAAGCCTCGCAATCGTTCGGGAGCGGGTCTCGCCTGGCGCGAGCGATACTCCAGCAGGCAGCGACAGGTCGACAGCGACATTCGTTAGGTCGATCTCGCGTCCCACGATAAAGTATTGATTGGTGACATTCGCGATGATATCGAACGCGCCGTTGTTGGCGAGTTGCGAGAGGTCGTCGCGGTTCGGCTCGATGACGGGCAGCGCCTCGACACCCAGCGCAATCGGCGGCTGCACATCCAGATCCACAGGTGTCAGGGAGACATAGAACACATACTCTCGTTCTTGACCTGGAGCAAAATTACGGGCATTCACGAACAGATTAATTGCGACATCGCGAATGAACACATCTGGGAAGAGCGTGGGTTCCCAGATGGTGGTACCCTGTATGAAGTACCAGTCCCCCACCACGAGTCGGTCGATGGGCGTCTGGTCGTTGAAGCCCGGAATCGGTCGGAGGATATAGCGCGAGGAACCTGCGAGGTTGCCGCGCCCCAGATAGAATTCGATGGCGTTAGGAACCTGCGTGCCGCGCAGGTCGACATCGGTGCGCACAGGGCGTTGCCCTTGTAGATAGACATAAGGAGGGCGGGATGCGCCGTTGCGGCTGAAGCCATCCTCGACGCCGACTTCCACATCGGATGCCAGTCGCAGCGCCAAGCTGGCGGGAGTATCGCCGTTATTGCGCACGCGCAGGCTGATACGCGCCACCGACTGGATTAGATCGATGCGCAAGTCGGTATCCCAGCCTTCCACATTCCAAGTGCGTCGGATGTAGAATCCACTCGCGCCCCGAAAGGCACGCTCAAAGATGACGTTCGGACCGCCCTCGCGCCCCCACACAAAGGTCTGGGTTTGACCTTCACGCGTGGCTTGCATCGTGATGAAGATGCCGCCGGGGTACACGCCCCAAGGATAGCCTGAGGTCATTGCGATACTGCCGTCGCCAAGCAGGGTGTTGCCCCCCGAAGTGCCCAGCTGAATGCTCCCCTCGGCGGGTCGTGTGGTGCATGGGGCGCTTTCTATGGGGAAGCACCCCGTGCGCCAAGTGACCGTGCCGCTCAGACCTAACACAGCGCCCAGCACGCCGTTGTCCACCTCAAGGTCAAGGTAGTCATCGCTCACGGGATTTTGATTATCGGGACACCCACATCGCTGACCTGGGGCAGGAATATAGAAATCCTGCGCCCAGAGCGTAGCGCTCAGCGTTAGGGCACTCAGTGTTGTCAAGATGCTTCGTCTCATAATTCGTTTGCCTCCTTCGGTTATCGCGCCACGATAAGCGGTCGAACCGCTCGCGCCACTTCGCCATCGTCGCCTGTGGCGACGATCTGCAGTTGGTACGCGCCGGGCGGCACGGCGACGCCCGAGTCGCTGCGCCCGTTCCAAGTAGCGGTGTTCACGCCTGCCGAGCGCGTTCCATTCTGTAGACGCGCAATCGTCCTGCCCGTTGCGTCTTGGACAAGCACCTGCACTGAAGCGTCTCCGTTGAGTGCATACTGAATGGAGAACTGGTTGCCGCGCGTCTGCGTCACTGCCACATTCGTCACCTGCAGGCGGCTGGTTCGGGTGGACTGCGCCTCGATAACGAATCGGCGACGGCTATTCGCATCGGTGCGGAACCGATGCGCGCTGTTGTGGATCATCGAGATCCGCTCGCCCGTTGCCTGGTCTATCAGCGTGAGCCGTGTGCCGCGCGGCAGGGGCAGCTCTTGCGTCCACTGCAAAGTCACCTCTGCTTCGGGCTGGTCGGTCGCGACTTCCAGTTCCCAGCGTTGGGCGCGTCGGCTGTTGCGTCGGATGTCCTGCGCTAATGCAGAGCGGGTGCGCTGGTCGATGATTCGCACCATCAGGTAGGACTTGAACGCTGGGGGCTTCTCCACATCTTCGCGTCCGATGTCGTCGCTGGCGTTGGAAGCGGCGCCGATGAGCGTGTTGCTGTCTTCGCGGTCGCCGCTACGCGCCACAAGTCTGAGGAGCCAGCCCTCGGTTTGTTGAGGGACGACGCGCGGCGACTCGTCGGGGCGGCTACGCAGCGCGCCGACAGGGGGCACCACGAGCGTGCAGGGCTTCAGCGCTTTCACCCAGTGTCCTTGCCAGGCGATGAGTTCGCCGAGCGGCGCGGTGCGCCAAGTGTATTCGCCTGTTAGCGGAATGAATCGATAGATTTGCAAGCGGATATAGTCGCGTTCGGCGGCTTCTTGCAAGCTGATGCGTTGTAGCTGACCGCCCGCGCCCGTGATTTCGACTTCGCACGCCGCCCACGGCACATTAAACGGGAACGGGTTGCCAATCATGTTCCAGCCTTCTTGGAGCGGGATGAGGTAGGCGGTATTGTTATCGATTGATTGGTCGCCTAAGATGAAGGCGGGCGAGTTGCTGCGCACAAAGTATCCCAAGCCGCGCGGTGGTGTGGGGGTATTAGAACCGTCGGGTCGCACTGCGGCGCCGGGCGGATTGAAGCTCGCGCGCGGGTCGGGGTTTGCCGCTGAGTAGCGGGCGTATGCGCCTTCGGTAGTGATGTAGCGCGCCAGCAACGCTTCACTGCCGAAAATCTCTTCAGGCGTCTGCGTGATGTTGTACGGCACTGAGAACATCGCTAACCCTGCGTTTAGCACATAGGCTTTGGCAATCACGCGGGTAGAACCGCTGCCAACCACGCCATCCTGCCCTGTTGCTTCCACGGTAATCGTATGGCGTCCCTCACCGGGCAGGGCAACATTGAAATCGAGGCTAATCGTCTTCTGTTGGACATTCACTACAGCGCTCGGCTCCCACACACTGCGCGGTAGCGGGTCGCCATTGAGGCGCACATTCAGGATGTTGGCGACATCGTTGTTTAAGACGCGGCGCACCACCACTTGCACGCGCACGATGCGCGTGTCGGTAGTTGTGCCAGACACAGGCTGCAGGAAAGCGACGCCCACGCCGCCGACGCCGCGCAGCGCTTGATCCAAGTCGACAATACCGTAGCCCAGTTCAGGGTCGGGTACGGCGCGACCGCGCGAGTCAGCTGTCTCTTTCAGCACCACCACTGCGCGCGGTTCGGCGTCGTTAGCGGTATGGCGCGGAACCCCTGCGGAGAGCAGTAGCGCCACGGCCGCCGCCGCGTAGGGCGAGGCAAAGGAGGTACCCTGCACAGGGGCATATTGCGCTGAGCCAGTAACGGTCGACAGCACGCCATCGTTGAAGTTGCTCTCCTGGTCGCCGCCAGGGGTCGCCAGATCGACATTCCCAAAGTTCGAGTAGGACGCTTTTGCACCCGACGGACCCACCGCCGAAACCTTCACCACATTGTTAAAGTCGGCTGGATAGAAGGGTAAGTTGGTATTGTCGTTGCCAGCGCCACCCACCAGCACAACGCCTGCTTGGTAGATACGCTGGATCAAATCGTTCATTTGGGAGGATGGGAAGTAGCCGCCGAAGCTCATGTTCACTACGGCAATCTGGTTGGCGTTATCCAAGACATACTGGAACGCCTCGAGAATGTTTTGACCATCAAGAAATCCCGACGGCGAGGCAGTCGTTTTCAGCGCTACTGCAGTGACACCTTCCCAACAGAGCCCTGCGATGCCGATGCCGTTGTCGGTCGCTGCCAGTGCGACGCCCATCACAGCTGTTCCGTGAGAGAATCCTGAACCTTCAGGGTCGATGTTGGTGTCGGGTGGGTCGGCTACGAAGTTGCGCGAGAGCGGGTCAAAGCGTGCTTGCAGGTCTGGATGCGAGCGAAGGAAGTTATCGTCGATGATAGCAATTCGGATGCCTGCTTGACCTTTCTCGGTATCCCATGCAGCGGGGGCTTTCATCATGCGAAGCGCCCACTGCTCAGCGAAGAGAGGATCGTTGGGGACCGCCAGCGGTTTGAGCCGCCAGTGCGGCTCTACATATTTCACACTTGCCTCGCGCTCCAGCTGCTTGACCAGTTCGTTCACACGATCCAGCAGCTGCTGTGGAGTCGCGTTTTGCTGGGGGAAGCGCATGACATAGGTATCGGTCACTGCGATAGGTCGCACGCTGAGACCGTAGCGATCAGCGAGCGCTTTAGCTGTGTCGACGGTGGAACCAGCGTGGAGACGCACCAGCATCTCGCCGGGTACCACATCGTCGGGCGTAAGCGTTTGTGCGCCCGCGCAGTGGACAGCCATTACAACTCCAACGAACCATCGCCACATCCATTTCATCGGTTATCTCCTCCCGATAATTGCCAGTAGTAAAGACGCATAGGCGGGGCGCAGGTTTCATGCTGCGCCCCGATAGAACCCTTTACGGGCTGGGCGGCAGCTCTTGCGTGGTGAACTCGAAGGGGCGACTCCACACATAGCGCAAGCCACTGTTGTCGGGCACAGGCCCCGGACTATCGCCCAAGTTGCGTGCGCCCACACGCCAGTAGAGAGGCACGCGCTGCCCCACCAATCCCAAGCGGTTCAGCAACGCGGTCTCCAGATTGATTCGATCGGTAGATAGAGGCGAGCCGCCTGCTATCGTCGTCAGTATCTCGTTAGAGACGAAGGTGCGATCTCTGGGGAAGGTTGGGTCGGTTGAGACTTGCACACGATAGGCGTTCGCACCCTCCGTCGATAGCCAACTAAAGCGCACATCTTTGGGGTCTACATCCTCGCTGCGCTGCACAGGCGTCAACAGTTGCACCGGCTGCAAGACGGTCGCCTGACCCGAGCGCACCCGATCGGAGAGCTTAAACAGGATGAGCTGTGAACCTTCTACATCGATACGCTCGCGATAGACCAACGCGATTTGGTAGGTGTAGGAGCGTCCTGACGCAACGCCGGGCGCGCCTTCCAGCTCATCGAATTCTGGGTCTTCGCTGCCTTCACGCGGCAGGCTGGCGTAGCTGAAGGTGCGCGGCACTGTGGTATCGATGAAGAAGTTCTGGTTGCCGGGGGTTACACCCACAGGGCGCAAGTTGCCATTGCCGTCCGTGCCGATGAAGTCCGAGCGATAGATCTGCCACTGAATCGTATCGGATGCGCTTTTTGCGAACAGAGTGGTTTTCCATGAGATACGCACATAAGGTTCGAAGTTGCTGTCTGCGCCTGCTTCCGCGAGTAAAGACTGCACGGGGGTATTGCCGCCGGAGGAGGCGCGCGCCACGCCGAAGGCAATCAGACCGATGATGAGGATGGGTCCTAATGCGCGCAGGAGTTTATTACCTTCGCCAGGTCGGCGCGGTGTTTCGGTGCGAACTTTGCCAGCGCGCACTTCCACGGTGGGCACGCGGAAGATGGCGCGTGCGCGGTCTTCGCTCTGGATACCGCGCCCGAAGTCGATAATCTCGCCTACCGCGTCGCTATCGGAGACTTGGGTGATGCGGATGCGCCCTACTTCCTCGCCGCGACGCACGACAATCATCTCCATGCCGGGCTGCAATCCGCCGCGAATGCCGCGATTGAGCAGCACTTCCTTGCCCGCGCGCGTGGTGAGAATGGTGGCTTCAGGAATCGTGTAGTTTTGAATGGAGCGCACGGCTTCGAAGGCGGCGTTGCGGATTGCCTCTTGCACCAGCGTGTCGTCGTCGCCCGTGTAGCCTGGACGGCGATTGCTAAAGCCTGTCGCCACCGCGCCGTTGATAGGTTCGCCCGAAGCGATGTCGATGACACGCACCGTGAGCACCACCTGCGCTTGTTTCGGATTGCCCACGAAGGTGACGGCGTTCACCTCGCCCGTGATGAGCGATTCGGTTTGCAGAGCGCGTCCCAGTCGCAGGAAGCCTGTGCGGTCTAAGGGGAGTGCGAGGTCTAAGTCTTTGAGTTGTTGGTCGACCTCGCCGCGCGCCAGCACTTCGAACTTACCTGACTTCTGATATTCGCTTGCGACGGCGTCGGTGGCGGCGCGTGCGATGCTTGCGCCGCCGTAGCCGCTTTTATTGGCGAAGTCCAGCACCGCGATGCGTGGCAGTTGCACCAGTTGGGCGTAGGCGCGCGCAGCGCCCAGTGGGTAGAGCAGCCCCACCGCGAGCATACTCATCACTCCAAGATACGCTGTGCGCGTTGTCCAAGTTCGTCTCATCCGTGTTTTCACCCTGATTGCTCCTCCTTCATAGTGTGCCTCAGCGCGTGAGGATAAGCGGCGCGGTCGCCCGTGCGACTTGACCGTCTTCACTCACGGCTCGAATCTCGATGGTGTATGCGCCTGGCGGCAGCGCCACACCGCTCTGGTCGCGTCCGTCCCACGTGGCTTGTTGCACACCTGCACTACGGGTCGCCTGATTGAGCAGTTGGCGCACCACCTTGCCGCCCGACAGAATATTCACCTGAACGGTCGCATCTCCTGTCAGTTGGAACGCGATGGTGTGCTGATTGCCGCGTCCAGAGCTCACCTGCACTTGCTGGATGCGTAGTAGCCCGCTGCTGTGCGCCATTTCGAGTCGGAATCGGCTCACGCCAGTGGCGCCTGTGCGGAAGGTGTACGCGCCTGTCGTGCGCAGGTAGCGTCGCTCGCCCGTGTCGAGGTTCACCAGCACGAGGTTCGCCGTACGCGGCAGCTGTTGCATATCGGGCCAGCGCAAGGTCGCCTCGCGGTTGGGCTGGCTGGTCTCCACAGTGAACTCCCAGCTGGCGCTGCGCGTGGCGGGCTGGATATCCACGCCGTAGAGTCCGCTCTGCTCGCCCCATGCGAGGCGCGGCAGGCTGATGTGGACATACTCAGCACCGACGGGCGGCGGCTTCAGCAGGTCGTGGTTGCTGTCGTAGCTGTGCGTCGCCGCGCGTGAGACGCCCACATAAGCGCGGTCGCGCAGCTCGCCCGATTCGACTTCCAGCGTCAGTCGCCACTCGCCTGCATGGTTGCTGACGCTGCGTCCGAGCGCAGTGGTCGCGGCGGCGCTGGGCGGAATAATCAACGTGGTCGCGCGGTAGGCATAGACCCAGTAGCCTTCCCACACCTTCATGCGCGTGGTCGCTGTGTACGCGCCGAACGAGTAGCCCCACAGCGCATTCGCCACGATGCCCCTGCCCACTGCAGTTGACAGCGGGATTGCCGTGTTCGTATCGGGATCGATGAGCTGCACTGCGCTCCAGTTCACATCGAAGGTGAACGGGTTGCCAATCAGGTTCCACCCGACCTGCAGCGGGATTTGGAACGGCTGGCTCGTGTTGGCAGGTGTGCCTTGAATGGAGAGCGGCAGGTCGACCGAAGTCTCCAAGAAGTAGCCGCGTCCGAGTTCGAACCGATTGGCGGGCGCGTTCGGGTAGAACACATAGCGCGTCGCGCTCGGATCCCAGCTAAAGAATCGGAAGTTTGCGCTCGCGGGCACGCTCAGCAGCGTCTGGATATCTTGCGTGTAGTCATACGGCGCAGACACTAAGAACCGCCCGCGGAAGAAGGTGCGCAACGGCTCCGACTTGAACTCGCCGATGACGGTGTTCTGGCTCGAGGTGATGGTGATCGTGCGCTGGTTGGGTGTGAAGGTGAATCCCGACTTGCTGGGCACGACGGTATACTCGCCAGGCGGCACGCTGGAGAAGCTGTAGTCGCCGTTCGCGTCGGTTGTCGTTGTTTGCACCACCACCGCGCCAAAGCGCAGTTCAACGGTGGCGTTCGGTTCGGGCGCACCGCCGAAGCGTCGCGTGATTCTGCCCGATGCCGAGCCGGGCGGCAGCAGCGTCAGCTGGAAGTTGAGCGTGGTGGTCTGGTTCGCGGGCACATTCAGCGTCTGGCTCTCAGGTGCGTAGCCCGGTGCAACCGCAGTGATGATATATTCGCCTGCAGGCACACTGAAAGTATATTGTCCGTTAGCGTCGGTGGTCACATCGGCGCGCGTGGTTGTGCCTGCAACTGCCCGAACGCGCGCGTTGGGGATAGGTTGCCCCGTATTGGCGTCGGTCACTGTACCTGTCACTGTGCCCGGTTCAGGCTCCAGCACGAAGTCGCCGACATTGGTGGTCTGTCCGGGCTGCACCTGTACATCGCGGTACACGCCGTCAGGCGTGGGTTGGGCAGGCGGCAGGATGTAGCCGCCAAACGAAAGGCTTACCACCGTCACATCCCATGTTCCGACAGGCACGCGCGGCATGAGGAAATTGCCGTCGGGGTCGGTGAACACTTCGCGCGTGAGGTCGGGGTCGGTCGTGTTGGTCGCGCGCACGACCGCGCCGCGCACAGGTTGATTGTTGATATCGATCACCCGACCGCTAATCTGTCCTGGCGGCGTGGCGAGCATAAGTAGATTGATTGTCACGGGGTTGTTGTCGCCGTTGCTGAACAGGACGACGGTTTCTGGGTGCTGGGTTTTGAAGCCCGGTCGCTCTGCGTCCACCAGATAGACGCCTGCCTCCAGCCCTACCACGCGATACAACCCGTTCGAATCGGTAATCGCATAGCCCGCGTCTACTCCTGCGATGCTAATCGGCGCGATACCAATCACACGCACGAGCGCACGGGGCAGTGGTGTGTAGGTGCGGGTATCGGGGTCGTACTGGCGCACCTGCCCCACCAGCACATTGTGGGTCATCCAACCGAAGGCGTTGTGGATGATTTTGTTGCGGTAGGCGCGGCACCACAGAGTACCCTGACCACCAATCGTAGGGCCGTCGTTGTACGCCGAGTTGACGCCCTCTACACCGAAAGCAACGAACGCCAACTTGGAGCGGGTCGCCGAATCGGCATAATAAGAGCCTGCTTGGTCGGAAGTGCCCAACAGTGCGCCGCCCAGTGAGCGTGGCTGCGTATAGCGGTAGACTGCGCGGGCAGTGGGGCTAACGGTAACGGTGTCAATCCACACCTGGTTCCATGCGGCGTCGGTGTAGAGCGGACCAGTACCCGCACCTACAGGCGGGATCACATCAAAATTGTCGAAGGTCGGGAACACGATGTAGGCGGCAGGGTGCGACAGGCGAAGCTCTTGCGGTTGGTCCACCTGACGCGCGTTGCCCTCGAAGCGGAACCAGACGGCAAGCCCGCCAGGGTTGTCAGCAATCGGGTTGGGGTCTTCGCCGCCAGGCGCAGGCACACCTTGTACGATGTGGCGCAACCCTTGATAAGGCGTCAGGAACACATCGTCGGCCGAGTCGCTATCAAACGACACGCGCAGAATGTCGTTGAGGAACTGGTTTGCCACCGCGCCACGCAAGCTGAGCGCCCAGGCGATATCCTGACCGCTGAACACCATGCGCCCACTACCTTGCAGGAAGGTGCGAATCAGCGTCTGGATTTCGGGGTCAAGAATGTGTCCTGGTCCTGCCCACACATTGCCTGCGTAGGGGCTACCCCAGACGATGATTCGGGGGGAATGGAGTTTTTGGCGGCTATTGCCTTGCAGATCGGTCGGCTCGCGTTCGAGGCGCGGGAGGTAGCCTGCCAGCACGGACGGCGTAATCGGGTTGCGGCACTGCACGCGCCAGATGTTGTAGAGGCTGCCGTAGGTGGTGTTCTGCCCCAGCGTGTCGGAGCGGATGAAAAAGCCGGGCGGCAGGTTCGGATGCGGCAGCGCGCCGTCGCCATGAATGATGAGCGGGCTGCCGCTTGGCGGCTGCGTCTGGTCGAACGGCGGCTTCCCTGTCGGGTTATCCGTCCAGTAGCTCTCCACAGGCTGCCAAGTGGGGCGCGTGATGGAGTTGCCAATCGCGTCGATGCGGTTCTGCACGAAAATCTGACCGCCCATGTAGTCCGATACCAGCAAGATATCGTGGGAACCCGTGAACTGCTGGGTTGTGAAGCCCGTGATGTTATCGTAGATGAACTCGTTGCCCGCGTTGTCGCGCACAATCACATCGAGATAGAAGTCGCTGGGCACATCGGGCGTGCGCCAAGTGGCGACATACCAGTCGGTGGGGTTGCCGTTCGCATCCAGCTCGGGCTGCAGCAGCAGTGTGTCGTCTAAGCTGCCGCTGAAGCCCAAGCGTACCAAGCTGTAGGGGTCTTTGTATTCGTAGGTCTGGGGATGGATGGCCTGTTGCCCCACTTCCACAAACAGCGGCACATACGCCTGGCCCTGCCCCACCAAGATACGGTTCGGGAAGAAGATGTCGAACTGGAACAGCTGATAGAGGCGGTGCTCCAGACCTTCGGCGTCTTGCTCGGCGCTGTCGGGGTCTTTGAACTGCACACGCACGAAGTTCACGCCGCTTTGCAGGTCTACGGCGCGCACTTTAATGGTGACGGTGTCGCCTGGGAACGATTCTTTGGGGCTGACGATGGGCAGCACTTCCACCACAGGCGGCGTCAGATCGAACACGCGGGTTTCCCACAGGTCGTGGATACCAGGTCCGGGCGGTTCTGCGCCTTGGGTGCGGGTGGAGTGATAGGCGACACGATTGCGCTCGTTGATGGCGCCTGTGGGGTACTTTGCGCCTGCGGCGGGTGCGTAGAAGCTCACACCAGGCACATCAGGTTGTGCTTGGGCGGCGGTACTGGGGTCTGCCGTCAGGGCAATCACATCTCCGCCGAGCGGTTCAGGCAGCACTGCCGCCACGCGGTAGATATCGTAGATGTTATTTGTTACATCCACGCGATCAGCGGGTTGCCCAATCTGATGCGGTTGTCCCGATTTGCGGGTGGAGGCGAACAGCAGCACGGGTGTATTGCCAATCTGAGTCCATGCGGGCTGGCGGTCGCGTGGGCGGTTGCCATTCGCGTCCACAAAGTTCGTCCACTGAACCGCCGTGAGTGTATTAAAATCGAGCACGAAGATATAGCTGCTGCCGTCGGCGGCGATTCGTGCGAAGGCGATGCGGTTGCCGTCAGGCGACCAGGCAGGTTCGACATCGTTCTCGCCAGGATCGGGGAAGGTGATGCGTCGGAAGAAGGTTCCATCTTCGAATGGTCGCCCGTCGGTACGCGCCAAGTAGAGTCGGTAGCGTCGGTCGGCGGGCGTTTCGGTCACTTCCAGACGGTTAGACGCGAACACCACCAAGTTGCCGCCGGGGCTAAGCGTGGGTCGGAGGTTCTGCGTGACGCCGTTGTTGTCGGTGGTGAGCGATGTGCGTTGTCCGGTGGTGAGGTTGCGCACGACGATGTTGTAGCTGCCTGCCGCGCTGCGGTTGGCGTAGGCGATGATGTTCGCGGCGGCGTTGATGGTGGGCTGGATCTGGCTACCGAACTGTTCGTCGGGCGTGTCGCCAGTGATGGGGGTCAAGTTTGTCAGGTTGCCGATGTAGAGCTGGGAGCCTTCGTCCACCTCGCCGCGCCAGATGCGGTAGCGTGGGGTGGGGTTCACCAGCCGTCCGTCTTGCCCAACGCTCCCCGCGTTGCTGGAGAAGTAGACTTTGGACGCGCCCGGATTGTAGATGGGGTGCATCTCGTCGGGGGCGGCGTTGGTGATGTCGGTATCCCAGCGCACGCTTCGGGTGCGTTGCTGACGCTGTTCGAGTTGCTGGCGGAACTGTTGAGGGTCAAAAAGCCCGCCTTTACGCCAGCGCGTTTGCGTTGCATCTTGAGGCGCGCGCGAGGGCGCGACGCGATAGTTCTGAGGCGGTATCTCCTTCACCCGCGCGTTCGGCAAAATATGGCGCCCGGGGCGGTCGCGATAGGCGTCTTGAGTGGTCTCACCGCCGTTTTGGGCGTAGCCTGCCCACGCCAGTAGAAGCCCCGCCAGTGTCACCTGCCATCGTCGTATCACTGCGTTCGAACCTCCTCTTCCGTTGCTCGATTCCACATCCAATCCGATACTCCTGCCCGATTTTGACGCCTCAGCGCCGAATTCGTTGCGCTGAGGAGTATACCCCACGCGGTTCGGTCAGCTCCTGCCAGATTCGCCGTACCTGTGCCTCGACCTGTTCGAGGGTGCGATGGGTGCGTACTGTCCAGTCGGCGAAGGCGGTTTTGGCGCGTGTGGGCAGTTGCGCGCGCAGTATCCGCTGCGCCTGTTGCCAGGAGACGCCGCGCTGGAGCAAGCGCTGGCGCTGCAGGGCGGGCGTCGCTTGCGCCACAATCACGCCATCGAACGCCCCTTGCAGCGCGGCCTCGATCAGGAGCGGGACCTCCACTACCACCAGCGACGCCGTTTCCAGTGCATCGAGCTGGGCACGCAGGGCGCGCATGACCGCCGGGTGTATGAGTTGATTGAGCCTGCGACGCAGGCGCGGCTCGCTGAACGCCTGTTGCGCCAGTGCGCCGCGCGCCAGCGTGCCATCCGCCGCTACAATCGATGGCCCAAACTCCTTGATTAACTGTCGGCATAGCTCCGTCCCTGGACGGGTAAGCGTCGCAACGATCGCGTCGCTGCTAAGCGTGTGCGCGCCCAGCGCTTCGAACATCCGCAAGATCGTGGTCTTACCTTCGGCGACGCCACCGGTAATGGCAATCCGTTGCATCAATCATTCGGAGCGTCTGGCGGTGTTCCTGCCGATGCTTCTTGCGTTTCGGTGGATTCCGTCTCGGGCTGGGTTTGGGCGGCTTCCGTGCGCAGCTGTTGCAGTTGCGACGAGAGCCGATCGCCGATAGTGAACCCGGTGGTTTTGCTGCTGCTGGTGCGTTGGCGATGCTCTTGCACGGCGCGCTGCTCTTCGGGGGCGCGCAGGCTAATCACCATGCGTCGGCGGCGCGGGTCTAACTCGATGATGCGCCCTTTGACGGTTTCGCCCACCTGCACAACCTCCTCCGCGCTCTTGACGCGCTTGCTGGAGAGTTCAGAGAGGGGCAGGAACGCTTCGACGCCTTCCATCACGCGGGCGAACGCGCCAGTGCGCGCCACGCGCGAGATGGGCACTTCAATCTCTTCGCCCTCTTTATATTGCTGCGCCGCCACATGCCACGGGTCGGGCAGCACTTGGCGTCGGCTCAGGGCGACCTTGCCGTTTTCGGGTTCGAGGCGGATCACCACCACTTCAATCACATCGCCCTCTTTCAGCACTTCGCGTGGGTTGTCTATGCGCGCCCACGACATCTCGCTGATGTGCAGTAGCCCTTCGTATTCGCCGATATCGACGAACGCGCCATACGAGACGATTCGTTTCACCACGCCTTCGAACCGCTGCCCCACTTTGATGGTAGAGAAGACACGCTCGCGGCGTTGGCGCTCCGCCTCCTCACGCTGCTTACGCAGCTCCTCTTCGGCTAACTTGTTCGAGGCGACCACCTTGCGCTTCTCCGTGTCGATGTCGATGAGCTTGATGGGGATGACCTCGCCGATGAGTCGGTCGAGTTGGTTGGGGGGCAAGCGCCGTGCGATTTGGCTGGAGGGCACGAAGCATCGCACGCCGATATTCACCACCACGCCGCCTTTCACAGCGTCTTCCACCATCGCTTCCAGCGTCTCTTTATTGTGGTATGCGGCCACGATAGATTCCCAAAGCTTGTCGAAATCGGCTTCACGCTTGGACAGCACGGGCGCGCCGCCCTCGCCGCGCGTGCGCACCACTTTCACATCGATGGTATCGCCGACCTGCACCACATCCTCCGCCGAGTCGATTTTGCCCGTGCCCAGTTCCTCTTTGGGGATTTTTATCTCCGTTTTCGTGCCGACATCGACCAAGGCGGCGTCGCGATCTACCTGTACCACAGTCGCTTGAATGACTTCACCTGCCTCGAACTTGGGGAAACTCTGCTCGATGGCTTCATCCATGCTCATCGGCATATCGTCGGTTGTTGCCTCCGGTGGGGATGGGGAGGTGGAGGCTGCGGCGTCGACAGGGTTGAACGCGGTCGATTCTGCCGTCGGCGGTTGTGGCGTTTCGTCGGTCGGCGCAGTTGCTACGGTGGTTTCGCTGGTTTCAGCGGCTGCTGGCGCCGACACGCTTGCTGTTTCCGCCGTCGGCTCAGCGGTCGGGGTCGCGGCTTCAGGCGTCGTCTCGGTCGTCAGGTTCTCACGGGTCTGCTCATCGTTCCACATGGGTTCACGCTCCTTCTTCAGGCTACGGATTAGTTAGTTCGTGGTAGGTGATACAATTCCTGCTATTTCTGGGTGGCATTTTTGCAAAATGCCCTCGATATAGGTCTGTTCGACGCGCTGGGTGGCGGCGTTCCAGAGGATGAGGTCGGCGTGCGCGCCAGGTCGCAGGGTACCCAATTCGCCTTCTTTGCCGAGTGCGCGTGCGGGGTTCGCCGCGCACAGCAGCGAGGCGGCTTCCAGTCCGAGCGATTCCGCGCTGTTGCGCAGGCAGGTATCCATCGCAATCGTACTGCCTGCCAGCCCGCCTGTTTCGATCATACGCGCCGCGCCGTTTTGAACAACCGCGCGGTGTCCCCACAGTTCGAAGGTGTAGCCGTCGGGCATGCCCACGCCTGTCGTGCCGTCGGAGACGCAAATCACGCGCTCTGCGCCTTTCGCCTTCACCAGCAGTTGCGCGGCGGCGGGGTGCGTATGCAGGTTATCCCAGATGACCTCGGCGTTCAGCTCATCGCGCAGCAGCACTGCGCCTGCCAAGCTGGGATCGCGATGTTGGAACGGGCGCATGGCGTTGAAGGTATGTGTGGCGTGGCGTGCGCCGCAGTCGATAGCGCGCAGGGTCTGCTCGTAGGTCGCGTCGCTGTGCCCGATAGAGACGATTATCCCCTGCTGTGCCAGATACTGGGTCAGTTCCAAGCCGCCTTCCAGTTCGGGAGCGAGGGTAACGATGCGCAGCTCGCTGATGAGGTCGCCCAGTTCGGTCTCCAGTTCC
>JARJMV020000071.1 GCA_029335935.2 bacterium | reverse complement strand
TCCTTCGGCTGCCTGCAGAAAGGAGGGAGGAGTTAGGCTTTCCGACGGCGCAATAGCAAGCCGCCCAGCCCTGTTGCCAACGCAATCAGGCTCGCGGGTTCGGGCACGAGCGTCCAATCCTGTTCCACGAGCATCAACCCTGCGCTCGAGCCAGGTTGACCGCCTCCAAGCAGCTGGAAGCTCTCGTACACCGTGACATCGTTTGCGGGCGTGGAGAGCGACACAGGAATGTTGACGCTGAACACGCCGTTCGAGCCGCCCGAATAGGCGCCACCCAGAAATGAGCCGCTGCCTTGCCACAGAATCGCATTATCCGAGTTTCGCACCACTTTCTTGAACCAGTTGATAATCCCGTACTCGTACACGAACCCCGAAATTACGAAGTTGAAGCCGTTGAGCTGGGGTAGGCTATTGGTCGGGTCGTTGATAGTATACTGCCCCGTGAAGCTACCGTTGTTGAAGCCTGTGCTCAGCCCCACAATCATCGGGTTGGGCGTCGAGAGGGCGGTCAGGAAGGTAATCTGAGGCACAGGGTTGCTCTGCACAAGCGTCGGCACGGTGATAGGCGTGTAGGGCGAGTAGAGCGCGCCGCTGCTGTTGATTATCGTGACATTCCACGAGGCGAACGCGCTCGCCACAATTGCCAGCACTCCAAGCGATAGAATCAGCCGTTTCATGATGGTTCCTCCATTTCGTTCAGCGCATTTGTAGGTGCGCCGCCCACTGATGAGCAATTTCTATGCCATTCAGTGCATTTTTGAGTAAAACTGGTATTTTTGTGGGTTTTCACATCTGCGAAATTACGGGGTATAGTTGGAGCGATGCGCGGCTCTGTGGAGCAAGTGTATGCACTGGTGCGTCGTATCCCTGCGGGCAAGGTGATGAGCTACGGGCAGGTTGCAGCGTGGTGTGCGCCGCTGACGGCGCGTCAGGTGGGGCGGATTCTGGCAGGCGCGCTCGAAGATGACCTCCCATGGTGGCGTGTGGTGGGCAGCGACGGTCGGCTGAGAATCCACAAGCGCGACCCGATGTTAGCCCAGCTGCAACGCGCCTACCTCCAGCAAGAGGGCGTGATCTTCACAGCGGACGGGCGCGTGCAAATGACTCCCGAACAAGTCGCCGACCCTGCAACCTTCGAGGTAGAATTCTCGTAGTATCATAGTGAGGAGGTTTTATCCGAATGGCACGGCGTTATGACGACGAGTTTGAGTTGCCCGAGACGCAGATCCGCGCTCTGGCGATTCTGGAAGAGATTATGCGTATCGCGCCCCGCGACGACCTGCGCCTGCGCCAAATGCTTCGCCTGCTTCAACACCAGTTAGAGGTGGACGAGCAGCAGATGCAAGAGGCGATGCAGGCGATTCAGGAGTACGAGGAGGCGTATCAGAAACTGACCAGTCCCGCGAACCGTATCGGCGTGTTTTTATACCGACCCGACGAGGGCGTTGCAATGGTCGCGCTCGGCGACAGCGAATACTACGCCAACATCGACCCCAAGTTAGAGAACCCCAACTTCAAGGTGGGCACGCGCGTGAAGGTGAACGAAGCGTTTGCCGTGATTGGCGACTTGGGCTATCACCCTGCAGGACCTATCGTGAAGGTGCAGGAGGTGCTGGAGGGCGATCGCTTGCGCGTCGGGGCAGACCCCCAAGGCATGACCTCGCGCATCGTGTTCCGCTCCACCGACCTGTCGGAAGTACTCATCAAGCCCGGCGACGAAGTGCGCCTCGAACCCAACTTCAAAGTCGCCATCGAGCATATCCCTCACCAAGAGGTACGCGACTACTACTTCGAGGAAGTGCCGCCCCTCGAATGGAGCCAAATCGGTGGTCAGGAAGAAGCCATCCGCCTCATCCGGGAGACCATCGAGCTGCCCATGCTCCATCCTGAAATCTTCCAAAAGTTCGAGAAACAGCCGCTTAAGGGCATCCTACTCTACGGGCCGCCCGGCTGCGGCAAGACGCTGATTGGCAAAGCCACCGCCTACAACCTCACGCGCCAATACTCCGAGCAGGTAGGTAAGCCTGTAAAGGAGTATTTTATGTATATCAACGGTCCGAAGATTCTCAACATGTGGCTGGGCGAGACGGAGCGGATGGTGCGCGAAATCTTCGCCATCGCCCGCGAGAAGGCGCGCGAGGGCTACCTAGTATTCATCTTTATCGACGAGGCGGAATCGATCCTGCGCACGCGCAGCTCGGGTCGGTGGCTCAACATCTCCAATACCGTCGTGCCCCAATTCTGCGCCGAGATGGACGGCTTAGTGAGCTTGGAGAATGTGGTGGTGATGCTTACATCGAACCGCCCCGACTACATCGACCCCGCGATTCTGCGTCCGGGACGCATCGACCGCAAGGTGAAAGTGCGCCGTCCCGACCGCGATGCAACGCGCGAGATTTTCGGCATCTACCTCACACCGACGCTGCCGCTGGACCCCGAGTTCGTGCGCGAGTACGATACGCCCGCCGAAGCGCGCGAGTGCCTCATCGAGCAGACGGTACAGTACCTGTGGCGCAAAGCGCCCGACACCGAGTTCCTGCAGGTGTACCTGCGCAACGGCGGCGTGGAGACGCTCTACTGGCGCGATATGGTCAGCGGCGCGCTCATTAAGTCGGTCGTGGATCGCGCCAAAGAGTTCGCCATCCGCCGCGCCATCGACGAGCCGAGCGCTGATCACGGCATTCGCCCCGACGACCTCAAACGCGCCATCGAGAGGGAGTACCGCGAGAACGAAATCTTCCCCAAGTCCGATGTAATGGAAGACTGGCTGAAGCTCATCGATTACGAACCTGAATATGTGGCGAGCGTGAAGCCCATCCGTCCCGATTCGAGCGGGGAAGACCTGCGACGGACGGTTATCTGACGCGGAGGCGTTCTGCCAGACAGTTCTTCCCTGCGCTTGCAGGGGGGAAGCG
>JARJMV020000315.1 GCA_029335935.2 bacterium | reverse complement strand
CCGATTCCAACGCCTCTTTCGACACGCCTCCGGGGCGCAACAGTGTCGGCGGCTGCGTCGTCAGGTCAACTATCGTCGACTCAACGCCCATCGGGGTCTGCCCCGCATCGATCACGGCTTCGATGGCGCCGTTGAGGTCGTGCAGCACATGGTCGGCGTTGGTGGGGCTGGGGCGTCCGAACTTGTTGGCGCTGGGCGCGGCGATGGGTGTACCGCTGCTGCGGATGAGCGCACGCGCCACGGGATGCGCGGGTATCCGTATCGCCACTGTGTCGCGCCCTGCCGTCACCACACTGGAAATCACTGCACGCTTCGGCAGTACCAGCGTCAGCGGTCCGGGCATGAACGCCTGGACGAGCGGCTCGGTAATCGGCGGCTGGTCGCGCGTGTAGCGATAGATGGCTTCAGGCGTGTCCACATGCACAATTAGCGGGTCCCACGCGGGGCGTTCCTTCGCGAGATAGATGCGTCGCACCGCCTCTGCGTTCAGGGCGTCCGCGCCCAAGCCGTACACGGTCTCGGTGGGGAACACTACCAACCCCCCTGCGCGGATGATTGCCGCCGCTTGCTCAATCAGCAGCGCGTCGTCCGATTCATCCCCCGTCAGTATCAGTCGCTGGGTCAGCATGGTAATTTTACGGGCGCGCCCGTACGATTTTGACGCCTGCCAGCTCGGTAATGGTTCCCGTCGGCGGCAGCCGCTTCGCTATCAGCAGCTCGACGCGCTGGATGGCAGGGAACTGCTCTAAGATCGCGGCGCACATCCGCTCCGCCAGCGTCTCCAACAGACGCGCCTGCTGCGTCGTGCCCATCTGAATGATTAGGCGCGCGAGGTCGCCGTAGCTCACCGTGTGGCGCAGGTCGTCTGTGCGACCCGCCTCGCGCAGATCGATATCGGCAACGATGTCCACCCGATACCGATGACCTATCTGCTGCTCCGCGTCGGGCACGCCGTGATAACCGTAAAATTCGATGCCCTGCACGATAATCTGATCCATCGCTGGCAAAAGGATTGTACCACAGCCTACAGGGAACTTGAGTGCGCGGATTTCGTATCGATATATGCACAACGGTCTATGAGTGGGCTGAGCGAACAACAGGCGGTTCAGATAGCGCGGGCGTTGGCGGATCCGACGCGCCTGAGCCTGCTGCGCGCGCTGTTGCAGCACGCTGAACTTTCCTGTGGCGAACTGGCCAGCCGCTTTCCGATAGCGCAGTCCACCATATCGCACCACATTAAACGCGCTGATGCAAGCGGGTTTGGTCGCGATGCGCAAGCAGGGGCAGCGCCACTACTTCCGCGCGGTGCGTGAGACGCTCTGCGCCTTCGCACAGTGGCTCGCAACACTCGACGAGACCGTGTGCCACACTACTCAGGAGGAGGTTCCCTATGACTAAGCGATTCCGCGCGCGCCTGTGGGCATACCGGGCGATTTTGGCGACTTTAGTTGGCTCGTGGCAATCGGTACAGGCACAGCCTGTGACTTATCGGGTAGACCCTGCTCACTCGTTTATCATCTTCCGCGTGAAGCACCTTAATACGGGCTTCGCCTACGGACGGTTCAATACCTTCTCGGGTACTTTTGTTGTGGACGAGCGCAATCCTGGCAATAGTTCGATTCAGATGGAGATTGACGCGAACAGCGTAGATACTGGCAACCAGCAGCGCGACGACCACCTGCGCAACCCTGATTTCTTCAATGCGCGCCAGTTCCCCAAGATTACTTTCCAAAGCACGCGCGTACGCAAGATTAACGACACGACGGTTGAGGTGCAGGGTAATCTGACGATGCGCGGCGTGACGCGCCCTCTCACGGCGCGGGTGACGCTCACGGGGCGTGGGCGCAACCAGCGCGGTCAGGAGATTATCGGCTTCGAGACCACCTTCACGATTCGTCGCAGCCAGTTCGGGGTGAACTACGGTTTGAACGGCGGCTTAGGCGATGAGGTGCGCGTGACGATTGCGGTGGAGGGCATTCGTCAGTGAGCGTGGTGCTGCAGAGTCTGTGGACGGCGGGGCTGGCGTCGGCTGCGGCGGCGGTGTTCTGGCTGCTGGGCTGGCGGCTCCGCCGCGCCCACTTATGGCTCAGTGCGCTGGGGCTGACTGTCGGATTTACGATTCTCTATGCTCGCATACTGGGTCGCCCTGACTTCCCGCCGATTGACGCGACGCAGTGGGCGTTCTGGCTCGCGTGGCTGGGGTTGCCGCTGGGCTGGTTGGCAGGGATAGGCGCGGCGTATCGCTGGGTATGGGGGTGGGGCGCACTGCTGGGCGCGCTCTGGCTTTTTGTGTTGCCGTTCCGACCGCTGATGGAGTCGGGGTTCTGGACGCCGGCGGTGGGCGTCGCGTACATCGTCGGATTCGGCGTCGCGGCGTGGCTGCTGATGACGCTGAGTGCGCCGCTGGGCGACGAGTCGGGCGCGTCGGCGCCGCTGCTGATTGCCCTGCTCGGCGCAGTGAGCGCAGGCATGCTGTTTTATGGCGGCAAGAGCGCGTCGCTGGCGCAACTTTCGGGCACGCTGGGCGCGGTGGTCGGCGTGGGCGTGCTGATAGGGCTACTGCTGCGCCGATTCACGCTGGGGCGCGGCGCCGTCGCGCTGACGATGATGCTGTTTGTGCTGCTGTGGGCGACGGCGCACGGGTTCGCCAGCCTCACGCTGGGGCAGTTGGCGTTGCTTTACCTACTCGCATTCGCGCCCGCGCTGTATACTCTGCCAGCCCTGCAACGCCAGCCAGCGCGCGCACGGCTGATAGCGCCCCTGATGATACTGCTTGTAATCGGAGGCGGGGCAGTCGGGATGCAGTACCGCGCCTACACAACGCAGAGCGGCGACTACTACAGCTACTGAAGTTTCACGGGCACACAGGTATACTCTTTGCCGTCTAAACGGCAGGAGGTCTACCATGCGAATACTGTGGATTGCAATCTTAGTTTTTGGGATTTCGGCGGTGGCGTCTGCGCAGACAGTGCGTGATGCCGTGAACCTCGCGAATCAGGGCAAAACGCAGGAGGCAATCGAGGCATTTGAAACGCTGTTCCAGCGCGACGAGAACAACCCCACGGTAGTAAACTGGTTGGGCTATCTGTATCTCAAGGTGGGCAAATACGCCGAGGCGGTTCCCATGCTGGAACGCGCTACGCAGCTCAGCCCGCGCAACGCCCAAGCGTGGAACAATCTCGGCAACGCCTACCTCCACACGAACCAACTCGATAAGTCGATCAACGCTTACCGCAAGGCGATAGAAATCAAGCCCGACGACGCTGATGCGCATTACAACTTGGGCAACCTCTACACCAAGACCAAGCAGTATCAAAAAGCGGTGGAGCATTACCAGCGCGCGATACAGTTGAACCCGCGCGATGCTAACGCGCACAACAATCTGGGCTACGCTTTCCAAATGCAGCAGTTGAACGCGCGCGCCGCGCAGCACTACAAGCGCGCGGTGGAGCTGGAACCGCGCAGTCCCACTTTTCGGTACAACTACGGGCTGATTCTGGCGGCGATGGGGCAGTGGCAAGAGGCGGCGACGCAACTGGAGCAGGCGATGACGCAAATGCCCACTGAGGCGAACGGCTGGCTGAAACTGGGGGAAGCTTACTCGCGCCTGCGCCAACCCGAAAAAGCCATCCAGGCGCTCCAGCGCGGCGTCGCTGCCAACCCCGACAATCCTGACCTGCACTACAATCTCGGTGTGACGCACCTGCAGCGAGGCAACTTGGCGGCGGCGGCGACCGCCTTCGAGAACGCGCTCAACCTGCGCCCCAACGACGCCGACACGCTCAACCAGCTCGGATTCGTGCAACTGCGCCAACGCCGACTCGACGACGCGATTGCCACCTTAGAGCGTGCCCTCGAACTCAACCCGCGCCTCAACACTGCCCGATTGAACCTCGCCACCGCCAAGCGTCTCAGCGGCGCAACCGACGACGCGCTCAAACTCTATCAGCAGGTCGTCGCAGCCGACCCCAAAAATCTGGATGCGCGACTGGCGATTGGCGACCTGCTACTGGAGAAAGGCGACCCCCGCGGCGCGGAAACGCAATACCGCGCGGTCATTAAAGAGAACGACCGCTCCCATGTGGCGTGGAACAATCTCGGACTGGCGCTGCTGCGCACAGGTCGCGTCCAAGAGTCGATACGAGCGTTAGAGCGCGCCGTCGCGTTGAACCCGCGCTCGGCGGTCTACCTCAATAATCTCGGCGCGGCATATGAACGCGCCGGTCAAATCGCCAAAGCGCGCACTCGCTACGAAGAGGCGCTCAAACTCGACCCGAAACTGGAGGACGCGCGTCGCAACCTGCAGCGATTATCTAACCGATGAGATGGCGAACGCGCTGATTATCTACAACGCGGGCAAGCCCGACGCCGCACGCCGCGCCCAAGAGACGGCGCAGTGGCTGCGTGCCTCAGGCTACGGCGTCGCCTTAGCCGACCAGCCCACCGCCGCCCGCTGGAACCAACCGCCCGACCCGAACTTAGCCATCGTCATCACTTTAGGCGGCGATGGCACGCTGCTCACTGGCGCGTCTATCGCCGCCCCCGCTGGCGCGCCCCTGCTCGGCGTGCATATGGGCAGATTCGGATTCATCGCCCAAGTGGAACCCCATGAGATTATCGACGCGCTCCAACGCTGGCACGCGGGCGACTGCCAAATCCAAGAACGCCTGATGGTGCAGGCGCGGGTGGAAGGCGAGGTGCGCGTGTCGGTCGCGCTCAACGAAATCACCTTGCTGCGCACGCCCACTTCGCCCATGCTGAACTTCACGATTCGGATTAATGACCTCCTACTGACTACCTATCCTGCGGATGGCTCGCTGGTCGCCACACCCACAGGCTCCACTGCATATGCGCTCTCAGCGGGCGCGCCTGTGGTGCATCCGCTCACCGAGGCGCTGGTGCTTGCGCCTATCTCGCCCCACACGCTCGGCGCACGACCGCTCGTGCTGCCCCCCAACGCCCGTATCCGAATCGATCTCGACTGCGCCGCCACCAACGAACCCAACGCGCAAGCCATCATGACCACCGACGGCAGACGCCATCAAACGCTCACGATGGGGCAATCCATCCATATCACCGCCGCGCCCTACCGCACGAAACTCCTCTCGTTCAACGAGGGCGAATTCTTCGAGAAGCTGCGCGACCGCCTGCTGTGGGGCGCGCGCGTGAACGAGTGATGTCCCCCCTCCATTTCGCAAGGACAGACACGCAGGTCTGCTCCTGCACCTGTGGAACCTTCGAGCAGAAGATGTCGTATAATAATGTATGGCAGGAAAATGCCTCCTGCCACAGCGGGCAACACTCTTTCAGAATCGGCGTTTGGCGCACTCGCCTCTAAAATGTACACGATTTCACAGCGTGTATGGAATATTTCCTTCACGGGTTCCGAAACCCCTACGCTTTCTTCGCCGTCGAACCGATAATATACAGCGGCGTAGTGGGGGCGATGAGCCTGTATCCTAAGTTCATGGGGTGAATGCAATGAGGCAAACCGAACGCCCGTCGCGGGAACACGCGACCCGACTGCCCGCGTCACGCACAAGGGGGTCTATGAGTATGAGCGCATCCGATTTCTTGCGCCAAATCGAAGAACAGCGACGGCTGGAGAAACAGATTACTTGGGAAGGCACTTTTCGGGAGTATCTGGAGATTGTGCAGCAGAACCCGAAGGTGGCGAACCTCGCGCACGCGCGCGTGTACGATATGATTCTCAGCGCGGGCGTCGAGGAACACGGCGATGGGCAGCCGCGCGAGTACAAGTTTTTCACCTCCGAGCTCTTTGGCATGGAGCGCACGCTGCAGCAGCTGGTGGAGGAATACTTCGCGCCTGCGGCGAAACGGCTCGATGTGCGCAAGCGCATCCTGCTGCTGGTGGGCCCTGTCGGCGGCGGCAAGTCGACGCTGGTGACGATGCTCAAGCGCGGGATGGAACGCTACTCGCGCACCGACGAGGGCGCCGTCTACGCCATCAAGGACTGCCCCATGCACGAAGAACCACTGCACCTTGTGCCCGAAGAGCTGCGCGCCGACTTCAAACGCCAGTTCGGCGTGCATATCGAAGGCGACCTCTGCCCCGTGTGCCAGTGGAAACTGCGCCACGAGTGGGGCGAGAACATCCAAGATGTGCCTGTCGTGCGCATTAAGTTCTCCGAACGCGAGCGCACAGGCATCGGCACTTTCAAACCATCCGACCCTAAATCGCAAGATGTGTCCGAACTGACAGGCAGCGTGAACCTGAACCTGCTCACTCAAATCGGCATCGAGTCCGACCCGCGCGTGTATAACTTCGACGGCGAACTCAACAAAGCGAACCGCGGCATCATGGAGTTCATCGAAATGCTCAAAGCCGACAAGCGGTTCCTCTACGAGCTCAACACCGTCGCAGGCGAACAGATGATTAAAATCGGACGCTTCGCGCTGATTTACACCGATGTCGTCGTGATTGCCCACACCAACGAGTACGAATACAACGCCTACTTCTCCAACAAAGAGAACGAGGCGATGATCGACCGCATGTTCGTGGTCAAAGTGCCCTACAACCTGCAGGTCTCGCAAGAGGTGCGCATCTACGAGAAACTGATCCAGCAGTCGCAGTGGAGCGATGAGACTCAAGACCTCTCGAAAGTGCATATCGCGCCGCACTCGCTGCGCGTGGCGGCGATGTTCGCTATTCTCAGCCGTCTCAAGCCGCCCAAGAAGAGCGGCATGTCGCTGATGACCAAGATGAAGCTCTACGACGGCGAGCGTCAGGTGGGCGACTGGGATCAGCGCCATGTGAAGGAGCTGCGCGAGGAGTATACCGATGAGGGCTTGAACGGCGTCTCGCCGCGATTCATCTTGAACCGCCTCTCGGCGGCGATGGTGCGCGGCGACAAACGCTACATCACCCCCATCGATGTGCTGCGCTCCATCCGCGATGGTCTCCCCGAATACACCCAAAACGAGGAAGAGCGCAAGAAACTGCTCACCCTCTTGGACGATGTGCGCAAGGAGTACGACGAGCAAATCAAGAAGGAGGTGCAACGCTTCTTCGTCTACAGCTACGAGGAAGCCGCGCACACCCTGCTGGAGAACTACCTCGATAATGTCGACGCCTTCTGCAACAAGACGAAGGTGCGCGACCCCATCACGAACGAGGAAGTCGATCCCGACGAGAAGCTGATGCGCAGCATCGAGGAGCAGATTGGCGTGTCGGAGAACGCCAAGCGTGAGTTTCGGGAAGGGATTATGCGCTCGGTGGCGTCGCTGGCGCGGCGCGGCGTGCGCTTTGAGATCGGCAGCGACGAACGCCTGCGCGAGGCTATTGAGCGCAAACTCTTCGCCGACCTCAAAGATGTGGTGAAGATTACCACCTCCGCGCGCACACCCGACCCCGAACAGCTGCGCAAGATTAACGATGTGATTGACCGCATGGTCGCCCACGGCGGCTACACGCCTGAAAGTGCGAACGAAATACTGCGCTATGTAGGCGCGCTGCTCAATCGCTAATCAACTCGGTGCGACAACACTCTTGTCGTCGCCCCCTGAGATGTGGCTTGGACATTCCTGTCCAAGCCTCTTTCTCGTCGGCGGGGACGCCGACGCTACGAGGATCCCAGACTCTACCTTCCGTAACACACTCGCTCCCGAGTAACACAGCCTGCCATACTTTGGCCCACACCGTCCGAGTCTACGCCGCCACAAAGAAGCACACCG
>JARJMV020000314.1 GCA_029335935.2 bacterium | reverse complement strand
AGGAGGCAAGTATGGTCGACACGAGCGATTTTCGCAGCGGGTTGAACATTATCATAGACGATGAGATACACACAGTCTTAGATTATCAGCAGTCGCATCAGGGGCGCGGCAGCGCGATTGTGCGGGCGCGCCTGAAACGGTTGCGCGACGGCGCGATTTTCGAGCGCACTTTCAAGTCGGGCGAGCGGTTCCCTCAAGCCTACTTGGAGCGCAAGCAGATGCAGACCCTCTATCGCGATGGCGACGAGTGGGTGGTGATGGACGCCTACACCTTCGACCAGATCCATGTGCCCGAAGCGCAGTTCGGCGATGGCGCGAAGTTCCTTAAAGATGGCATGGAGGTGTACCTGCTGTATCACAACGACCAAATTGTCGGCGCGGATGTGCCCGACTTTGTGGAGTTGACCGTGGCGGAGACCGACCCGAACTTCCGCGGCGACACCGCGTCGGGCGGCTCGAAACCTGCCAAGCTCGAAACAGGCGCGGTCATCCAAGTGCCCTTCCATATCGAGGTGGGCGACCTGCTGAAGGTGAACACGCGCACGGGCGCGTATGTTGAGCGTGTGCGCAAAGGCGGCTAATCACGCTCGAGCGTCGCTTTCACCTTTGCCGAGAGCTGCGCCATCGTGAACGGCTTCGCGAGAAACGCCACGCCCGGCTTCAGCTCGCCCTGCTCAATCACGGCGTTCTCAGTGTAGCCCGACACAAACAGCACTTTGAGGTCGGGCTGCATCACGGTCAAGGTATGTGCCAACTCGGAGCCGCGCATCTGAGGCAATACCACATCGGTAATCAGCAGGTCAATCGTGTTAGCGGCGGCAAGCGGCAACGCCTCCCGTGGATGGCTTGCCAACAACACGCGATAACCCAGCAAGCGCAACATCTCGCCCATCGTCTCGCGCACATCGGGATTGTCCTCCACCACCAATACCACGCCGCTGCCGCTTTCGATCGGTGCCGGTGTCGCGCGAACAGGCAACGGCTGAGCAGGATCCTCGATACGGGGCAGGTAAATCTTGAAGGTTGTGCCGCGATCCGGCTCGCTGTAGACCCAGATATGCCCCTTCGCTTGATTGACAATCCCATAGACCGTCGCCAAGCCCAAGCCCGTGCCTGTACCGCCCTGTCGCGCCGAGTAGAACGGTTCGAAAATGTGGGGTAAGTGTTCAGGCGCGATCCCGTGCCCAGTGTCGGTAAGAGTTATCAGCACATACTCGCCAGGTAGCACGCCCCGATGCAGCTGCGTATAGGTGTGGTCTAAGACCACACTCTGTGTCTCGATAGTCAGTTTCCCGCCGTTGGGCATCGCGTGGCGCGCATTCGAGGCGAGGTTCATCAACACCTGCTCCAGCTGAATGGGGTCCGCCCGCACATTGCCAGTCTCGGGGTCTAACATGCAGTGCAGTTGCACATCCTCACCCAGCACGCGCTGCAGGAACGGCATGAGCTGCTCTAAATGCTCGTTGATGCTTAGGGCTTGCGGGGCAATCACACGCCGCTGGGCGAACGCCAAGAGATGGCTCACTAATTGACTGGCGTGCTGCACCGCTTCGAGAATGTGGCGCAGGTGGTCGTGGGCAGGCGACTGTTCGGGCAGCTGGAGCTGCGCCAGCTCCGCATAGCCGCTGATGGCTGCCAACACATTATTAAAATCGTGTGCGATTCCGCCTGCCAACCGCCCGATACTTTCCAAGCGCGTCGATTGCTCTAACTGCTCTTGAAGGTGTTGGATCTCAGTAATGTCGACGGCTAACCCCAACACGCCCACGATGCCATCCTCGGGGTCGTGCAGCGGCTGCAGGCGTACCTGATACAGACGCTGCTTCCAACGATACTCGAACTCTACCGACTCGCCTTGCAACGCGCGTTGGTGCGCTGCAATCGGGCTGGAATCGGGTGCGGCATGGAAAAACTCGCTCAGTGTCGCGCCGATGACTGCGCTCTCCGTCAGTCCCAGTGCGTTCAACCCCGCCCCATGGCAGGAGGTACAGCGCAGCTCGCGATCGACGGTCCAAGTAATCGCAGGCAACTGCGTCAAAATCAGGCGTAGCTGGTGCTCCGCGCTTAGTTGAGGCGCGCTGGCTGCCGATGCCTCAGGTTGGTCAGTCATGGAACTCTCCCTGCGCTCTGAAGCGCTTGGACTACTCCCCAAAGCATCGTCACACGAGCGCAGAGGTAGGATACCTCAAGCGAACGCCGAATTGGTGGGGCGGCGATGAGAGTTCCAACCTCGATAAGGGTAATCGGTCTGATAGGAGTGGTGTGGGGCGTGGCAGCGATGCTCTTGGGACTGGTGGGCGGCGTCGCGATGCTGGTGGCGCACGAGTGGCTCGCCAGCATCGCCCGCGAGATGCTCTCTGAGCGATATTTGCAGGCGTTGGAGAACGCCGATTTCCGACGCACAGGCGCAGTGGTTCTGTGGATACAGGCAGGGATCGCGACCGTGCTGCTCGTCGGCTCGGCGCAGTTGTTGCGCCTCAAACCCATCGGTTGGCGACTCATGATGATTTATGCGGTTTTGGCGATTGCGTGGGCAGTTGTTGATCGCCTTGTGCTGGATACAGCGGTATATGCGCGCTATCGGCAGTCGTTGAACCTGCCGAGTCGGGAACGACCCGCGCCGCGCCTATTGCCCGGCTATCTGTTCCCGATCTTCGCGTTCTATTTCCTCACGCGCCCGAAGATAGCCGAGCGGTACGGGCAAGACTGGTTGGTTCGTGGGGATTAGACCTCGCCGACCTGCGCCGCGAGCGCGTTGAGAATGCGTCGTCGGTAGTCTAAGTAAGCCTCCTTCTCGCGCGAGTAGTAGACATGGTTCGTGAGTAGGACGACCGCCATCTCCACCTGCGGGTCGAACAGCATGACCGTGCCTGTGAAGCCTGAGTGCCCAACGCAGCGCACGGGGAACAGGTCGCCGCGCGGTAGCAGCGGGTTCGGATGCGCGAACAGTCCCAGCGTATGCATGCTGGGCGACTGACTACCCACGGGCGCTTGGGGGGTGAGCATCAGTTGAACCGAGTAGTAGGAAAGGATGGGGCGTCCACCGCTCAGCAGCATGCGGGCGTAGCGGATGAGGTCTTCCAGCGAGCCGAACAGCCCGGCGTGTCCCGCGACGCCGTCCATCGCGTGCGCGTTCTCGTCGTGCGCTTCGCCGCGCAGGATTGCCTCCGGTCGGCTCTCGGAGTGTGCGGTGGGCGCGATGCGTGGTTGCCACTCGGCGGGCGGGCAGTAGGCGGTCGACGCCATGCCCAGCGGCTCGGCAATCTTAACGCGGAACAGCTCCGCCTGCGACTGCTCGTAAACGCGCTCCAGGATCGCGCCCATCAGGATATAGCCCAAATCGCTGTAGGTGTAGCCCTGTGCGGGTGGGCGCGTGCGCGGCGTTTGCAGCACCGCCTCCAGAACCGCCGCGCGCGAGCGGGCGGCCTTGTAAAACGGTCGCCACGCAGGTAGCCCCGATGTGTGGGTCAGCAGATGCTTCACCTGCACGCCCGATAGGTGCTTCGCGTCGGGGAAGAAGCGCGTGATTGGGGTCTCCAGCGTAAGTTTTCCCTCCTCCAACGCAATCAGCGCGAGCGTGCTGGTGCTGATGGGTTTGGTCAGCGAGGCGAGGTCGTAGACGGCGGCGGGGTTGGCGTCGCTGTCGGCGCGTGGGTCGGGCTTGCCGAACGCGCCTTGATACTTAACACGCCCACCCAGCAGCACGGCGCACACCGCGCTGGGGAAAATCTGCTGCTCAATCGCATCCTGAATCACGCGCTCTACCGTAGGCATAGTTCTCGTCGCTCCGTTTAGCCGAAAGGTTTGGGGTTCACCTCGCCTTCGATTTGGCGCAGGTAGGTCTCGCTCGCGCCGCTTTGGGTGACGACGTCGTAGGAGAAGAGGCAGAACCCGCGCGCGGCGTGGCGTCGCACCGCGCGGATTTTGTTGACGGCGCTGTCGGGCGAGATTTGCCATGCGCCGATGCCCACAATCACGGGGCGTCCGTCCGCTTGCGCCATCGCCTGCGCCGCTTGACGCTGCACGACGGCGGTGTCGCGGTCATACGCCATCGGCAGCACCGTGTCGAGCCAGTCGCTGTGCAGCCAGCGTCGCCAATCTTGGAACTTGTGGTGCGCGGCGCTGAGGGCGTCGTGCCACACCGCCGCCGAGAGGATGAGGTTGGGGTTCACCTGACGGGATTGACGGCTGAACCGCTGCACGAACGCGCTCACCTGCTCGCGTCGCCACTCGTCCCATGCCTCAGGAAAGGCTTCCATCCAAGCGAGGGGGTTGCGCCCTGCCGCCTGACGGTCTAAAGTGGCGCGACGCGCAGCAGTGACGCGCTCTGCCATCGCGTTCCGAAACCGCGCGCGGCAACCTGCGCAGTAGCAGTAGCCCTCGTAAGGATAGCGCACATAGTCCAGATGGAGCCCGTCCAGCTGCGGATACCGCTGCGCGACCTCCGCGAACACCTGCAGCGTGTGCGCCTGCACATTCGGGTTGCTCGGACACAGGTAGACGCCCTCCACCTTGCCTGCGGTGGTCATCTGGTAGCGCTCGTGGCGGTCGCGTGCAATCCACTGGGGACGGCGACTAATCACATGCTGGCGACTGCGCGGCGGTCGTGGCTGGCTCCACACATAGAACACATTCAGCCAGGCGTGGATTTGAAGCCCGACGCCGTCGGCGCACTGCAGCAGGTAGCCCAACGGGTCGAAATCCGCTGGTTGACCCGCCAACGTCTCCGCGCGCGGCTCATAGCTGGAGCGGTAGTAGGCGTCGCCGCGCCCACGCACCTGCACAAACAGCGCGTTGTAGCCGTAGCGCGACGCTAACTGCACCACGCGCTCAATCGAGCGCGGCGAGACCAGCGAGGTGCGCACGACCCACAAACCGCGCGTCTCCTCGGGCAACCGATGTCGGGCTACGATGGACATCAAAAGCCAATTTCGGCGTTCGTCCCGCCCTTCCTGCTAAAAACTTCCCCCGCGAAAGAGCGGATAGAACATAACACCGATAATCCCTACGACCCCCCATAGCCCACAGCAGGCGACCAGCAGCGAAAGCACCACCGAAACTACCCCCATCACATAGCCCCCAGTCGCTAT